>JAASSM010000012.1 GCA_021767885.1 bacterium
CCTGGCCGACGGGACGCTGGTCCTCGAGCGGGTGATCGGTGTCGCCCAGGTGGCCAGCACCCTGCAGCACGACCGCGCCGGCTATCCGGACTTCAACGCTCCGGACGCTCCCTATACCGATCCCTTCGTGCCCAACGTACCCACCCTGGCGACCATGACCCGCGGCGCGCTCAACGTGCTGGGGCAGGATCCCGATGGCTTCGTGGTCATGATCGAGGGCGGGGCGGTGGATTGGTCCGGCCATGGCCGGGCCATGGAGCGCCTCATCGAGGAGCAGGACGACTTCAACGCCGCCGTCGACGCGGCCATCGCCTGGGTCGAGGCGCACAGCAGCTGGGACGAGACCCTGATCATGGTCACCGGCGACCACGAGACCGGCGGCCTGTTCGGGCCCGGCGTCGACCCCGGGGACCAGAGCACCTGGTTCGCCCCCGTGGTGGACAACGGCCCCGGCAACGTGCCGGGCTTCTACTACTACTCCGCCCCGGGTCAGGACTGGCAGAACCCCTCCGGCTCGGCCGGCCACACCAACCTGCTGGTGCCCTTCTTCGTGCGGGGCGCCGGCGCGGACCTGCTGCTCGGGCACGCCGACGAGGTCGATCCGGTGGTGGGTGGCTACATCGACAACACCGAGGTCGCCCTGACCTGCTTCGACCTGCTGTCCGGCACCGTGCCGGTGGAGAACCCCGAGCTGCCCGGCGACGAGGTTCCCGTCCTCGCACGGAACCTGGAGCAGAACTTCCCCAACCCGTTCAACCCCCAGACCACCATCGCCTTCGATCTGCCCCGCGGCGAGGCCGTGCGGCTGGAGATCGTCGACGTGCGGGGGCACCACGTGCGCACGCTGGTGGACGGTCCCCGTGCCGCCGGCCACCACGCCGTGGTCTGGGACGGCACCGACGGCTCCGGCCGCCGCGTGGCCAGCGGAACCTACGTCTACCGCCTGATCACCGAGAGCCTGGTCCAGAGCAAGACCATGGCCCTGGTGAAATAGTCCTCACCCCTGCGGGAAGATGCGGGGTCCCGGCCATGGCCGGGGCCCCGCCCGACCCCACGCCGCCACGTCCGGAGGTCCCGCCACATGGCTCGTCGACCGCTTGCGATCTTCTCCGTCATGGCGTTGCTCGGAGGGCTTGCCGTGCTCGTGGGGTGCGCCGAGAGTCCGGGTCCCCCGGACCACGCCGGCGACGGGTCCCTCGCCGGCCAGGTGCTCTACCAGATCAACGTCGCCGAGTTCAGCGCCGAGGGCACCCTCGATGGCGCCGTCGCCCATCTCGACCGGCTCCGTGAGCTGGGGATCATGGTCCTGGTCCTCAATCCCATCCACCCTGCAGGCGGCCTGCCCGGCGACACCACCGCCGCCCATCCCTATGCCGTCCGCGACCACCTGGCGGTGGCGCCCGAGCTCGGCGACGTCGCGGCGTTCGAGCGGTTCTGCACCGCCGCCCGGGCCCGCGGCCAGCGGGTGGTGCTCGACATGGTGCTCAACCACGGCTCGCTCGATCACGTGGAGATCCTGCGGCATCCCCGGTACTTCCGGCGGGACGCCAGCGGGCAGCCGGTCCGCGAGGTGGCCGCCTGGCCCACGGTGGCCGACTTCGATCACGACGACGCCGGCGCCCGGGCCTATCTCGAGCGGGTCCTGCGCACGTGGGCGCAGCGCGGCGCCGGGGGATTCCGGTGCCTGCATGCCGACCTGGTACCGGCGGAGTTCTGGGGTCCGGCGCTGGCCGCCGCGCGCCGCGCACGGCCCGACCTGCTCATGCTGGCCGACTCGCGTGATCCGGGGCACCTGGCCGCGGGGTTCGACGCCGTCCTGCGCCCCCAGTATCTCGAGGTCTGCGGCTTCGCCCTCATCGACGACTTCGCCCAGCACGGTCTGCAGGAAGACCTCTGGCTGGTGACCACCGACACCGCCTCGGTGGCCCCCGGGGCCGGGATCCACTTCCTCGAGGACCGCTTCGGCGAGCGCGCCGCCCGGTCCTTCCCCTGGCCCCAGGGCATCGGGTACGTGGCGGCGATGCTCACGCTACCGGGGCATCCCCAGCTCTACAACGGGCAGGAGTGGGGCGCGGTCCAGCCGCCGCGGCTGCATCGGCCAGTCCCGCTGGACCGCACCGCGCGCGACCCGCGCTGGGAGGCCCTCTACCGCGACCTCCTGCGGCTGCGGCAGGAGAGCGACGCCGTGCGACGGGGACGGGCGCAGCGCGTTCCGTGCGACGAGCCGGGGGTCCTGGTCTACACCCGCGAGACGGCCCGGGAGACGGTGCTGGTGGCGGTGAACCTGTCGGAGTTCCAGCCCACCCTGACGCTGCCGACGTCACTGACCCGGACGCGGTGGCAGGCGTGGGCCTCCGGGGGCTTCGCGCCGGCGGCGCAGGCGCTTCCGGCCGAGCTGGTCCTGGCCCCGCGGAGCTGGCGGGCCTGGCGATGGCAGCGTTGACGGGGGGCGGGGACGCGGCGGGCGCGCCGCCGCCACGCGCGGTTCAGCGGAGCTGCAGGAATCGGTCGGCGAGGACCGCCCGCCCGGCCTGGACGCGCAGGAGGTAGGTCCCGGCCGGAGCCTGCCGTCCTGCGGACTGGCGGCCGTCCCAGCGCAGGTGGTGCTCGCCGGGGCCCCACGCGCCCGCCGAGAGCCGGACCACGTGACGGCCGCGCACGTCGTAGATGTCCGCCGTCACCGTGGCCGCGGCCGGGAGCACGAGGCGCCACCGGACCGGGCCAGAGGCGGGGGCCGGCCCCGTCCGCCGCAGATGAGCGGCGGGCGCCAGGGTCGCCACGCCGGTGGGCGTCCCCACGAGCTCGGTCGCCAGGCCGGGTGCGGCGAGGTCGGCGAGGGTCTGCGAGCGGGCGGCCTCGTCGGCGAGCCGGTGCCAGGCGAGCCACCCGGTCACCAGGCGCCGCGTCAGCGTCTGCTGGCTGACCAGCGGCAGCGTGGGTGGACAGCCGGATTCGCCCCCGAGGCAGGCCGGCGACGGCCCGGCGAAGCCGCAGTGCCCGCCGCCGAGCACCGTGGCCAGCGCGCGGACGGGCGAGTCCAGGGCCGCGAAGAGGGGGTGCTGATGATCCTCGGGCGGCGTCAGGCAGTCCAGTTCCCCGGCCAGGACGAGGGTGGGCGCGGTCACCTCCGGCGCCCGGCGGATCATGGACGGCCGGGAGCGCTCCTGGGGGGCCAGCAGCGCCAGGACACCGGCGTGGGGATCGTCCGCGGCGGCCACCACGGCGGCGCCGCCGCCGAGGCTGTGGCCGATCAGGGCGTGGGGCCCGGGATCGCGGGCCGGCAGGCCGGCGGGCAGGTCGGGATGACCGTCGCGCAGGGCGGAGGCGAGGAGGGTCATGTCGGCCGCCAGGGCTGCCTGGTCCGGGGGCAGCCCCATCTCCGTGGTGGGCAGCGCCACCAGCCAGCCAGCCCCGGCGAGAGTGTCGGCCAGGGCAGTGTAATGCTCCCAGCCGGTGAGCGTGGCATGCCCGATCACCGCGATGGGGCAGGGCGTGGTCGCGGCCGGGTCGGCGACGAGCACCGCGGTGACCTCACGCTGGGGTCGCTGCGGATCCTCCAGCGTCACCGGCCAGTGGTGCGGCTCGGCCAGGGCCACCGTGCCGAGGATCACGGGGAGCAGCAGGCCCGTCAGGCGGGCGGCGCGATGGCGGTATCGCTCGATCATGCGTTCCCGGCGCGGGGGCGAGGCGCCGGTCCCATGATACCGGAGATGGCCCGTCTTGTCAGCGGGTCGGCGGGACGACGCCCCGGTCCTGGTCTTTGGTGTCGAAGTCCTCGAGGTCGGCGCTGACGTCGAGCAGGCGCCGCCTGGCCCACTCGGTCTCCCGCTTGCGGAGCCCGCGGGCCAGCAGGGCGAGGGCGACGGCCAGGAGCAGACTGGTGGAGAGATCCAGCCAGGGCAATGCTGCCCTCGGGACCAGGTGCATCTCCCGCAGCACCACCTTGAGCAGCAGCATCACCGCGGCCGCGAGCAGGACCTGACGCCGGAACGGCGCCACCTGACGACGCGCGACCACCGCCAGCAGGACCAGCAGCAGGGCCTTGGGGATCACCAGCTGCAGGTAGATCCAGGCACCCGGTCCGGAGCCGAGCAACCCGGCCACCAGACCGGCCAGCTGGGCGAGGAAGGCGGCGCCGGTGACGACCGCCAGCGTGGTCAGCCAGGGGCGCAGGCCGGAGAGGATCAGCCCGGCGCCGCAGAGGGCGAGGGCGATTCCCCAGGCCAGCCAGCCGGCGTCGCCGGCACCCGGCACGCGGGCGATCACCGGCGCGGCCCCGGTGGCCACGGCACCGGCGAGCAGCACCGAGCTCGGCCGCAGGCCCACGCGGATCGCTCCCCAGGCGTGATCGTGGTCGTCGATGGCCATGCGGGGATCTCCGGGGTCAGCCCGCCACCCGCACGGAGAGCGTCCGTTGTGGACGCGCCGCCCGGGGCGAGCTAAGTTTCCGCCCATGAAGATCGCGTTCATGGGCACCCACGGGGGGGGCAAGACCACCCTCTGCTTCGAGCTGGCCGCGGCGCTCAAGCGCCTGGACCTGAGCGTGGACCTGGTCAAGGAGGTGGCGCGGCGCTGCCCGCTGCCCATCAACCAGGAGACCACCCGGGATGCCCAGCTCTGGATCCTGCACTCGCAGATCGCCGCCGAGCTGGACCATGCGGCCCGCTACGAGGTGATCGTCTGCGATCGGGCGGTGCTTGACAACTATGCGTATCTGGTCAACGCGGCGGGCCGGCATCCCCACCTCGAGGACCTCATCCGCGAGTGGTTGCGAAGCTACCACCTGCTGGTGAAGGTGCCGGTGATCGCCCCGCCCAGCTACGACGGGACGCGGGACGTCTCGATCACCTTCCAGCTGGCCATCGACGGGATCATCGAGGACCTGCTGGAGGAATACGGCGCGCCGTGCCTGCGGCTGCCCGCCGGCGACCGCTCCGGCTGGGTCTCCGCGGTCCTCGGGGCCCTGGATCTGCCCCCGCGGGCGCCCCAGCTGGACCTGTTCTGAGCCCGCTCGCGGCGGGGGAACGGCCGGTTCCGGGGCGATCTTGAAATCGGACTTGCAATGTGGGGTTTATGGCCTCATCTTGGGAGGAGACCCGGCCCGGACCTTGCTCCGGTCCGGGGGAACTTTCCCCCGCCCGGGGGTTTTGCAAGGAGATGGACGCCGCTGCAGGCGGCGATCCCGACCATGACCTGGCGCGGCCGCCGCGGCCGCCGACCATAGATCGCAGACGGAGCACCCCTTGACGCTGATCCAGACTCCCCCCGTCGCCGACGGCCTCCGCGTCATGACGTTCAACCTGCTGGCGGCCTCCAAGAAGCGCCGCCGCTTCCCCTGGGAGCAGCGCCTGCAGGGCATCGTCGACGTGTTCGAGCAGCAGCGCCCCGACGTGGTGGGCACCCAGGAGGCCAACCTCTCACAGCTCAACGATCTCCGCGAGCGCCTGCCCGGGTACGACTACACCGGCGAGGCCAACCTGGGCCCCGGGAGGGCCGAGCATCAGGACGCCTGGTACAACGCCATCTTCTACCGCCGCGACCGCATCCGCCGGCTGCCCACCCCGGGCGAGTCGTTCTGGCTGTCGCCGCGGCCGCTGGAGCCCGCCAGCCGCTTCGTGCTGGCCTCGCGGCCGCGACTGGCGGTGTGGTCGTTCTTCGAGCATCGCCCCACGGGGCGGCCCCTGCTCTTCGGCACCACGCACCTGGAGGCCTTCCTGCCCGGTCATCGCCGCCATGGCGCCCGGCTGCTGCAGCAGTACATCCAGCGGAAGCTGGCCGAGATGGGCGAGGACATGCCGGTGTTCCTGACCGGGGACTTCAACGCGGCCGCCAGCGCCCGCGAGATCCGCACCCTGGCCGAGCAGACCGCCGATCGCGCCGGCCTGCACGATGCCTGGAGCACCGGTGGCGGCCTCGAGGGCCGGGCCGGGGCCACCTTCCGGGGCCTGGGCATGCGGGACCGGCTGGGCAACCTGCTCTTCGGCCCGCGCCGCATCGACTACGTGTTCTACCGGCCGCGGCTCGAGGTCCGCAGCGTCTCCCGGGTGGACTTCGCGCGCCTGGGCGAGCTCGGCGCCGTGCCGCCGTCGGATCATTTCCCCGTCCTGGCCGAGTTCCAGCTCGCCAGCTGACGCCTGCCGGTGGGGGGGTTGCATCGGCGCCCCCGTCGGTTAGAATGGCCTCAAGACGTGGCCGGCCGTGGCCACGATCACGCTGAACGAAGGAGGGCATCCATGGAGACAACGCGGACCGAGCAGTTCGCAGGCTTGCTGCCCGAGGAGGTCCTCGCCCTTCCCAAGGTCGAGGTGCCCGTCGACGGCGTGACGGGATTCGCGCTGAGCGACGACGAGAAGCAGGTCGTCTTCTTCGTCTTCGAGGAAGGGGTCTCCTTCCCCGATCATGCGCACTGCGCCCAGCGGGGCACGGTCCTGAGCGGGGAGATGGTGATGGAGCTCGACGGCCGGACCAATCTGTATCAGTCCGGCGACCACTACCACGTGCCCGAGAACACCCCGCACCGGACGGTTTTCACCAGGAAGACGGTGCTGGTGGACCTCTCCGACGATCCCGCCCGGTATCCCGTGCGCGCCTGATCCCGGCGCGCGACGTGGTTCTCCTCGGCCGGCCCCACGGGGCCGGCTTTTTTGTCCCCGCAGGCCTCACCGGTCCGGCCCCGGGTCCGCCGGCATCGTGGCCCGTCGGACCGCGGCGGGCAATCCGGATGCCGGCCGGGGCCAGGCCTGGACGTTGACGCGGCGGCCGGCGTTTGCCAGTGTTGCGGCGGCTGGCGGCCGGGCGCGCCCTGGCGTGCGGTCCCCGAGGCGGCCACCGGTCCGCCGGAATCCCTGTCCTGCGCACGAGGTCATCCCATGCTCCCGCACCTGCCGGCACGTCTGCGGCACTCGCTGTACGTGCTCCGCGATCGCATCTCGCCGGACGAGACCACGCTCATGGTGGCCGTCGCGGTGGTGGTCGGCGTGCTCGGCGGCTTCGGCGCCATCCTCTTCCGCCACCTGGTGGACTTCTTCCAGGGCTTCGCCATCGGCTCGGGCGAGCACACGGCGGAGCTGCTCCTCGAGCACCCCTGGTGGCACAAGCTGCTCCTGCCGGTGGTGGGCGCGCTGATCGTGGGGCCGCTGGTGCACTACCTGGCACGGGAAGCCCGGGGGCACGGCGTGCCCGAGGTGATCAACGCCGCCGTCTTCCGCAACGGCGTCATCCGCCCCATCGTCGCCGCCGTGAAGATCACCGCCAGCGCCATCACCATCGGCTTCGGCGGTTCGGTGGGCCGGGAGGGACCCATCGTCCAGATCGGCGCGGCGCTGGCCTCCTCGGTGGGTCAGGTCCTGCACTTCTCGCCGCAGCGGCTCCGGACGCTCATCGGCTGCGGCGCGGCCGCGGGCATCGCGGCCACCTTCAACGCCCCCATCGCCGGCACGTTCTTCGCCCTGGAGATCCTGCTCCGCGATTTCGCCGTGGTCACCTTCAGCCCCATCGTGGTCGCCAGCGTGGTCGCCACCACCGTCAGCCGCCATTACCTGGGCGACACCCCGGCCTTCCCGGTGCCCGGCTTCGAGATGAACTCCCCCGTCGAGCTGCCCCTCTACCTGCTCATGGGGCTGGTGGTGGGCGCGGTGGCCGTGGTCTACGTGCGCACGCTCTACTTCACCGAGGAGCGCTTCGAGGCCCTGCGATTCCCCGAGCCGTTGAAGCCGGTGCTCGGCGCCCTCCCGCTGGGGCTGCTCTTCATCGGGTTCCCCCAGGTCTATGGCGTGGGTTACGGCTCCATGGTGCACGCCCTGGAGGGGAACATGGAGCTGCAGCTGATGGCCCTGCTGGTGGTGGTCAAGCTGGTGGCGGTCTGCCTGACCCTCGGCTCCGGCTTCTCCGGCGGCATCTTCGCCCCGGCGCTCTTCCTCGGCGGCATGACCGGCGGCGTCTGCGGCGCCTTCTTCAACGTCCTGTGGCCGGCGCTCGACGTCCCGGTGGGCGCCTTCGCCATGGTGGGCATGGCGGCCATGGTGGGGGCGGCCACGGGCGGACCGCTCACGGCCATCATCATCCTCTTCGAGATGACCGGCGAGTACCGGGTGATGCTGCCGCTGATGCTGGCGAGCGTGACGGCCACGCTGGGCTACCGCGCGGTCCTGCGCGACAGCATCTTCACGCTGAAATTCACCCGCGAGGGCCGGCGCCTGGACTTCGGTCGCGAGAGCGCCATCCTGCGCCAGTACCACGTGGACGACGTCATGGACGCCAATCCGGTGACCGTGACCCGCGACACGCCCTACGAGCACATCCTCAAGCTCTTCCTCGAGAGCAACGAGGAGCATTACTACGTGGTCGATGGCGAGGGCCATCTGGCTGGCCGCATCACCATCCACGACGTCAAGGACATCCTGCACGAGGAGAGCCTGGGCCAGGTGCTCATCGCCGCCGACCTCGCCGAGCCGGTGCCCGCGACGGTCCACCGGGCCGACACCCTGGAGGACTGCCTGCTGCGGCTCGGCGATCGCGACAGCAGCGACCTGCCCGTCCTCGCCTCCGCAGAGCGTCCCGTCCTCGTGGGCGTGGTCACCCGCCGCGCCATCTTCGAGGTCTACAACCGCGAGGTGCTGCACCAGGAGGACATGGGCATCAAGCTGGTCCACGGCGAGGCGCGCATGCGCGACTGCGTGGATCTGCCGCAGGCGTACAAGGTCCAGGTGCTGATCCCGCCGAGCGGCTGGCTGGGGGTCACGCTGCGCGACCTCGAGCTGCGCCCGCGCTACGGCATCACCGTCCTGGCGGTCAAGCACCGGCGGCTGCTCGGGGGCAGCGAGAACGAGCTGCCACGGCCGGATCGTCCGCTGGAGCCCGGGGACCGGCTGGTCATCGTCGGCCGCGCCGACGACCTCGAACGCCTGCTCGAGGACACGCGCAACGGTGGCGGCTGGCCGCCGGCCGCGGCGGACTGACCACGGCCGCGCGCGTGCGCGCCGGGCGCTTCGTTGTTACCGTGCCTGCCAGCCGTCCGGACGGTCGGGCGGCGGAACCGGGACCGAAGCCTTGAGTGCAGCCGGCTACCACGGCCACCCCCGCCCCCAGATGCGCCGCTACGTGCCCGCGGCCGCGCGCACGCTGCTGGACGTGGGGTGCGGCGACGGCACCTTCGCCGCTGGCCTGCGGGCCGAGCGGGATCGCGGCGGCGAGCCGCTGGAGGTCTGGGGCCTGGAACTGGATCCCGACGCCGCCGCGCGCGCCCGGGAACACCTGCAGCGCGTGCTGGTGGGGCCGGCCCAGACCACGGTCACCTCGCTGCCGGCGGCCCACTTCGACTGCGTGGTGCTCAACGACGTGCTCGAGCACATGGCCTGGCCCGAGGAGTTCCTGCGCTCCCTGCACCGCGTCCTGCGCCCCGGCGCCTGCCTGGTGGCCAGCATTCCCAACGTGCGCTACTTCCCGCACCTGTGGGGCCTGCTGGCCCATGGCGACTGGGAGTACCGCGACGAGGGCATCCTGGACCGCACCCACCTGCGCTTCTTCACCCGCGACAGCATGCGGGGCCTGTTCGCCCGCAGCGGCTACCGGCTGCAACGTCAGGAGGGGATCAACCCCACCGGCTCGTGGCGGTACCACGCGGCCAACCTGCTGACCCTCGGCCGCCTCGCCGACACCCGCTATCTGCAGTTCGCCTGCGTGGCCGAACCCTCGCCGGAGCACCGGCCATGAGCGCGATGCCGGACATCCTGACCATCGACGTGGAGGAGTGGTTCCACGGACACAACTACCTCGCGCAGGTTCCCCCATCGGCCTGGGAGCGGCAGGAGCAGCGGGTGGTGGCCAACACCGGGCGGGTCCTCGACCTGCTGGACCGGCACGGGATCCGCGCCACCTTCTTCGTGCTCGGCTGGACGGCGTCGCGCCATCCGGACCTGGTGCGACGGATCGCCGCGGCCGGCCACGAGATCGGCTGCCATTCCTTCGCCCATCCCGTGGTGTTCGAGCAGGACGAGGACGCCTTCCTCGCCGACCTCGACCGCGCCCTCGCTGCCCTGGCCGCCTGTGGCGTCACCCCCGCGGGCTACCGGGCCCCCAGCTTCACCATCACGCCGCCGGTGCACCATTACCTGCACCACCTGCGATCCCGGGGGTTCACCTACGACTGCTCCCTCTTTCCGGTGCGCCATCCGCGCTACGGGCAGCCCGCATCGCCGCGGCACCCCTTCCTGCTCGCGCCGCCGACCGGATCCGGCGACGCCGGTCACGACGCTGCCCGCGGCGACGGTGCCCTGGCCGTGGTCCCCATGCCCACCTGGCGCGTGCTCGGTGTGAACGTGCCGTTCAGCGGCGGGGGGTACCTGCGCCTGCTGCCGGGCTGGGCGTACCGGCTGGTGCGGGCCGGCGCCGCGCGCCAGGGGCTGCCATGCATCATCTACCTGCACCCCTGGGAGTTCGATGACTACCGTCCCGCCACCGCCCAGGGCCGCCTGCAGCGGTGGCGCAGCCAGGGCGGGCAGGACACGGTGATGGCCAAGCTGGAGGATCTGCTGCGGCGGGGCCGGTTCGTGACCCTCGGCGAGCACGTGGCCGCCCTGCGCCAGGCTGGCCGGCTGCCGGTCCGCGGACTGCCCCTGGCGCCGCCGCGCGAGGCGGCCGGGCGCTGAGCGAATTTCCATTCAGATTTCTTTGCAACCTTCCCGGTGCCATCCGTATGTTCAGTTACCCCCCGCGTTGACCATGAACTCCCTGACCGTTGCAGGAGGGATATCATGGCGCGCAAGCTCTTGATCGGATGGACCCTGGCGACCCTCGCGCTGGCCGGCGCTGCGGTGGCCGACGACGGCATCCTGCCGGACCACGTGCTGGACCGGCTCACGACCCGTTCCATCGCCCATCAGGGCGAGGTGTCCGCCGCGACGGACCTGGCGAAGGCGTCCGGCGACACCATCTATCTCCTCGGCGGCCCCGACCGTCTCGACGGCCGCTTCGAGGACGCCACCGGCCAGCCCGCATGGCACGGCTGGACCTCGGTGGACTTCACCGACGCCGACACCGACAACGCCTGGCACGTCCAGGACCAGTACGTCCTGTCCGGCAGCTACTCCATGGTCTGCGGCGCGGAGATCCCGCAGCCGGCGGGCTCCGTCTGGGGCTACGGGAACAACTGGCGCATGGCGCTGCTGCAGACCCATGCGGTGGACGACCCCTCCCAGACCCGCACCCTGCGCGTCACCGGAACCCTGCGCGTGGACACCGAGCCCCAGTACGACTACGTCTACCTGCAGGTCCAGAAGGCCGACACCTGGGTGGAGATCAGCGACGAGGCCGTCTGGGACGGCGTCCAGGACGTCAGCTTCGATTTCTCCACCAGCTTCCGGGCCGGCGACTACTCCGGCTCCAGCGACGACGAGATCCGCATCCGCTTCTACTTCGCCTCCGACGGCGCCGCCTCCGACCAGGACGGCGACTACGATTCCGACGGCGCCTGCCTGCTCGACGACGTCACCGTGATGATCGACGGCGCCACCGTGGCCTTCGACGACTTCGAGGACGGCACCAGCGGCAACTGGACCGGCGAGGTGCTGCCCGGCGCCGGCGATTTCGCCGCGCTCTACGGCAACCTCCAGGACCTCGACCCCTGCCGGGGCAACCCCTCCATCCAGGTGGCGTTCGTGGACAACGGCGTGGTGGTGCCCGGCACCGGCGGCACGCCCTGCATCACCTGGTGCTACGGGCCGGAGGGCTACATCGTCAACAACACCGGTGGCCTGCTCGGCCCGGAGAACCACGTGGAGAACGGCATCGTCTCGCCGGCGCTGGCGTGGCAGGAGGGCCACGACGCCGCCGAGCTCGAGCTCAGCCTCTTCGTGCACGAGCCCATGACCTCGTCCTCTGGCGGCACCATGTTCATCTGGTGGGTGCGCAGCACCACCGCCGATGACCCGGCCATGCTCGAGTACGCCGAGTGGACCACGGACTTCACCGTCTGGTACGGACCGCCCATCTACGTCAACCACCTGGCCGATCTGACCAGCTACCTCGAGCCGGGCCGCAAGTGGTTCCAGGTGCGTCTGGAGGTCTGGGAAGCCGGCTGGATCTGGGGCATCGAGGGCGCCGACGGCACGCCCCACCCCTACATCGACAACGTGCGCATCCGCAGCTATCCCTTCGCGGGGCCGGCCATGTCGCACAACGATCTCTTCCTGGCCCAGGACAGCTTCCCCGAGCAGGGCGACATCGACTTCGGCAACCTCGCGGCCAACTCGATCCGCTTCGATGCGGCGCGGAACATC
>JAASSM010000474.1 GCA_021767885.1 bacterium
CATGAGGTGCCGACGGTGCGGCCCGAGGCGGTCGCGACGCGTCCGCGCCAGCTCGCGCGCCAGCCCGGCGGGGTCGTCCACCAGCGCGGCGGGCGGGCCGGGTTCGCCCAGCCAGGCGGGCAGGCGGCGCCAGAGCAGCTCGGCGCCGTAGGCGGTCTGCCGATCGTCTCCGAGCACCGCGCGCAGGGCGCGGCGCAGGCGACGGTCGCGCTGCAGCTCCAGGTAGGCCAGGCTGCTGGCGTCGCTGCGGCGCAGCCGGTGGGCCAGGGAGGTCAGGCCCGCCCGGAGCGCCGCCCGCGCCGCCGGGCGTTCGCCCCGGCCGACGTGCAGCACGGCCCGCAGGGCATCGGCATCGCGGCCGAGGTCCACCACCCAGCGGGGATGCGCCGCCGCCATGGTGTCGTAGCGCGCCAGGGCCCGGGACGCCGCGACGAGGTCGCCGCGGTCGAGGTGCGCCTCCACGGCCACCAGGGCCAGGTTCAGCTGCTCGGGGTGGTTGCCGCCCTCGGCGTGGGCCAGGGCCACCGGCAGGCGGTCGAGGACGGCGTCGGGACGGCCGGCGGCCAGGAGGGCGCGCAGCTGGCGGTCGTGGATGTAGGCCAGCTCGGCGAAGGGCTGCCGCCGGGCCGCCGCGATGAGCTGCGGATACGCGTCCAGCGCCACGGCGACGCGGCCCTCGCGGATGTCCAGGCGCAGCTGCAGCTCCCGCAGCCGCAGGCCCTCGCGCTCGCGGAGCAGGGGATCGGCGCCGGCGGCCGCGGCCTCGTGCAGCAGCAGCTCCGCCCGCGGCGCCAGGGCCGCCACCTGGGCCCAGTCGTCCAGGCCGGCGTGCACCCGCATGAGGTAGACCAGGTAGGGCAGCCCCTGCCAGGCCTCGCCCAGCTCGCGGCACAGCGTCACCGCCTCCTCGAGCAGATCGAGGGCGCGGGCGAAGCGGCCCTCCCGGTGGGCCTGGATGCCGGCCACGGTGAGCGCCCGGCCCGCCCGCGCTGCCAGCCGGCTGCGCCGCGCCAGGGCCAGGGACTCGGCGAGCCAGGCCGCGCCCGAGGTGTCGCGCTCCATCACCGCGAAGAGGGCGAGGCTGTTGAGAGCGTCGCAGGTGGCCGCGGTCAGGCCATGGGCGCGGGCCTCCGCCAGCACCGCGGCGAACTCCTGCCGCGCGGCGGCGTGGTCGCCCACCTTCAGGCCGAGATTGGCGGCGTGATAGGCGGTGCGGGTGGCCTCGAGGTGGTCGCCGGCTCGCCGCAGGGCCGCCGCCTGGACCAGCAGGTGCGCACGGACGGTGTCCGGCGGCGCGGTGGTGTCGGCCAGGGCGGCGGCCACGGCCTGGCGCCGGCGCAGCAGCGCGCGGGCCTCGTCAGCGGGCCGCGCCCGGCGGTCGGCGGCATCCCGGAGATACTCCGCCAGATCCAGGCCGCGAGCCAGGCCGCCGGCCCAGGTGGACAGGGCCGCGGCGAGGGTCTCGCGGATGGCGGGGTCGTCCGCCAGGGCATGGGCATCGCGCAGCGCGTCGTAGGTGCGCACCGCGGACCAGGCGCCCCGGTGTGCGGTCAGGGCCGCCGCGGCGGCCACGTCGCCGGACGCCGCCACCCGCCAGGCGTCGGCGTCCACGCCGGATGGCGGCGCGGCCGGATCCGGTGGCGTGCCGGACCACCAGAGCGTGGCCAGGACCGCCAGCAGCGCCAGCAGCGCCAGCGGGATCGCACGTTTGGACCGCAACGCCATGAGGGGATTCTACGGAACCGGACGGCGGCCGGAAAGCGCCGTTGTCGCCGCCGGCGTGGCCGGCTAGCATGCCGGCCATGGGTGCACACCATGGCCAGCCCCCCGGACGCGACGAGCCGCCACCTGCGGACGCCGCGGACCGGTCCGCCGACCACGCCGAGGACCTCGCCCTCGCCGCGGCCATCCTGCGCGGCGAGGTGGCGGCGTGGCACCGGTTCGTGGAGGACCGCAGCGGCGTGATCCTGGCGGTCCTGCGCCGGTACCTGTTCGACGAGGACGAGATCCGCACCGTCTGGGTGGACGTGCTCACGCGCCTGCGGCGCGGCGGTCTGGCCCAGTACGCCGGCCGGTCGGCCCTGACCACCTGGCTGACGCTGGTGGCGCGGGGTGCCGCCGCCGACCACCTGCGGCGGCGCTTCGGCCGCCGCGAGGACCCGGCCGGACTGGAGCGGCTGAGCGAGCGTCAGCGGCGGGTCTATCGCCTCTACTGCGTGGAGGGCCTGGATTACGAGGACGTGCGCCTGCGCCTGCGCGAGAGCGGCGACCTCGGCCCGGACGAGAGCCTGGCCGAGATCCTCGCCACGCTGGACGATCACCTCTCCTGCCGCACCCTGCGACGCATCGCCTGGGACCTGCACGCGGCCTCCACCGGCGCGGCCTGCGGTCGGCTGGCCGAGTACACCGACCACGTGCAGCGGACCGCCAGCGGACCGCCGGATCCCCAGAGCGAGCTTCTCGCCCGGGAGACGGCGGCCACCCTCGAGCGCATCCGCGCGCTCATCGCCCGGCTGCCGGAACAGGAGCGCCGGGTGCTCGAGCTGCGCTTCGATCAGGGCTGGACCGCCGAGGAGGTGGCCGCCGAGCTGGACCTGCCGGGGCGGCGGCGGGTCTATTCCATCGCCGACCGGGCGGTGGCGCGCCTGCGCCGCTGGCTGGGCCTGGCGCTGGCACTGTCGTGTTTCTGGCGGTAACGGCCGCGATTCCGCCGACCAA
Source organism: bacterium (assembly GCA_021767885.1). The sequence goes on from JAASSM010000474.1 coordinate 2,719, forward strand.
TGCCGTGGCGGAGAGCCGAGGAACCCGGAGGTCGCCATGAGCCCCGGACGCGGGCATCCCGACTGGAACGAACTCGCCGCCCTGGCCGAGGGCCATCCCGTGGCCGGGGCCGAGGCGCTGCACCGCCACCTGGCCGGCTGCCGCCGCTGTGCGGCCGCCTACGCCGAGGCCGTCCGCATGCGGGCCCGGGAACTGGCCGCACCGGAGAGCCTGGCCGTACCCGCCGACCTCCGGGCCGCCGCCCGGGAGCTGGCCGGCGGCCGCCGCCGGGCACCCC
>JAASSM010000475.1 GCA_021767885.1 bacterium
GGGTCGTCCCTGTCTCCGGGCAGCCGCACCACGCTCACGTTCCGGGCCCAGGAGCTGGCCGATCAGCTCGCCACCCGGCCCGCCCACGAGCCGGCGCCGGCCGAGCGCCTGGCCCTGGCCCGCCTGCTGGCCGATCTCGCCGCCGCCGAGCAGGGGGCGGACCCCGTGGCCGCACGGCACGGCCTGCAGCGCCGTGCCTACCGCTCCGCCCTGGACGGATCCCTGCAGCCCTACATGGTGCACGTGCCGGCGGACCTGGACCCGGACCGTCGCCACCCGCTGCTGGTCTACCTGCACGGCAGCGCCTCGGACGAGACCGACCTCGCCGGCGTCCGCTTCCTCGATCCCGGTGGCTGCATCATGATGGCGCCCCGCGGTCGCGGGCCATCCAACGGCTGGACGCGGGACCACGCCCAGCAGGACGTGGCCGAGGCCATCGCCGACGTCCTCGCCCACTACCCCGTGGATCCGGACCGCGTGGTGCTCATGGGCTTCTCCATGGGCGGCTACGGTGTCTACCGCACGCACCTCGCCACGCCCGGCCGCTTCCGTGGCCTGGTGGTGCTCTCGGGTCTGCCCACTTACGGGGACGGCTCGCCGGACGTGCGCGAACCACGGCACCTGGCCGCCTTCGCGGGCGTGCCCATGTTCGTCTTCCACGGCGAGCGGGATCGCAATTGCCCCTTCGCCCTGACCCGCGACCTGGTGACCGATCTGCGGGCCGCCGGCGCGCAGCTGGAGTTCGTCACCGATCCGGACACCGGTCACGAGGCCATGGGCCCCGCTGGCCAGGCGCGGCTGCATCGCTGGCTGCGGGCGCTGCTCGGACTGCCCGATCCCTCGTGACGCCAGGCCGGCGCGGTGGGCCCGACAGGTCGCCGTTTCGCTCCCGGGGCGGCGGCCCTATCATGGACCGGATGCCGCGCCCGCCATCGGGCGCCAGAGCCGTCGCCGTCCGTCCGCCGAAAGGGTCCCGCCATCGTGAGGCCGTGTCCGGTTTCCCCGCGCCAGCTCGCCCCGTTGCTCGTCATCCTCCTGCTCGCCGGCGCGGGCGTGCGCACCGCCGTGGCCGCCGTCGACGCCGAGGGCGACGCCACGCCCACGGTCGCCGCGACCGCCGACGCGCTGCCGCGATTCGGCCCCCTGGCCCCGCCCGACCGCGCACCCGCGCCTCGCGGGCCGCTCCGCGATGCCGGCTACGCCCTGCACGCCGCCGCCTACGACCTCACCTACGTCGCCACGTCGCCCGCGCGGATCACCACCCGCCAGGCGTTGCTGTGGGCCGGCGTGCTGGGGCTCTCCTGGGTGGCCTACAACAACGACCAGGCCATCCTCGACGCGGTGCGCGACTCCCGCGACCAGGACCTGCTGCGGTGGTTCCACGAGCTGGGCGCGTTCGTCGAGCCGGTGGGTCACATGGGCAACATGAACGCCTACTACTTCGGCGGTCTGGCGGTGGGCTGGGTGACGGGGCAGGACAGGGTGACGCGGATCTTCGCCGAGATCCTCGAGTCGCACTTCATCGCGGGCCTGGGCAAGAACCTGGCGCAGAGCCTGGCCGGTCGCGACCGGCCGTACACGGACCGCGGTCCCGACTCCTGGGGTAGCCAGGACGCCACCAGCTTCCCCAGCGGACACACCATCAACATCTTCCAGCTCGCCACCATCCTCTCCCACCACGCCGACCGCACCTGGTTCACCGTGGGCGCCTACACCGTGGCGACGGCCGTGGGGGTCCAGCGCGTGGAGAGCCGCGCGCACTGGATGAGCGACGTGATCGTCTCGGCCGCCTTCGGCACCGCGGTGGCCCGCACCGTGGTGGGCCTGCACGAGCGCTACGGGGGGCCGCGGCCGACGGTGGCCGCCTCCCCGGAGGGCCCGGTGCTGGGACTCGCCTGGCGGTTCTGAGACGCGGCTGCCGGGAGCGCGCGCCGCTCAGTGCACGTGAGCGACGGCCTCGATCCCCACCAGGGCGCCGCCGGGCAGTCCGGAGACCGCCACCGTGGTGCGGGCCGGGGGATCGGCGGGGAAGAAGTGCTCGTATTCCTCGTTGACCACCGCGAAGTCGGCCATGTCGGTGAGGTAGACGGTCACCCGCAGGGCGCCGGCGAGGCTGCTGCTGGCGGCCTCGAGGATCGCCTGCAGGTTGCAGAGCGCGCGGTGGGCCTGGGCGGCGACGTCCTGGCCGGCGGGCTCGCCGCCGGCGGGGTCGGTGCCGGTCTGCAGGCCCACGAAGATCAGCTCGCCGTGGCGGATGGCCTGGCTGGCCGGGCCGGCCGGCCCGGGGGCCTTGAGGGTCTCGATGACTTGGCGCTTCATGGCGCTGGCCTTTCGCGGCGGGGAGGCCGGGTCGCGAGGCGCCGGCCGGGACGGTCGTTCCCCGGCAGGATAGTCGCGTCTCGTGCCGGGGGCAAAGGTGGCCGGCGCGCGGCCGCCGGGACGGACCTGCGTCCGGCCACTGGCCGGAATCCCTCCGGATTCCGTAACTTGTCGCTGGATCCATCCGTACCCGGGGGGCCGGACGCCCCCACCCTGGAGGCCGGACATGACCGCTCACCGCCGCTGTCTCCTGGTGCTCGGCCTGCTGCTCGCCACCGCGCCGCTGTGGCTCGCGGCCTGCAGCAGCGAGAGCACCACCGAGCCCCCGCCGCCGCCCGATCCGCCCACCGTGCGCGAGGTGGTCGAGTCCACTGGCTGGTTCCCCGTGGTCCTGCCCGACTCCAGCGGCTACGCCGTCGCCCGCTTCGACTCCCTGGCCGATCCCGCGGACCTCGCCTGCACGGAGTTCGTGGGGCGCGAGGTGGTGGCCGCACCCGCGCTGACCCTGCTCGACGCGGCCCCGGAGCGCCACTGGCCCGGGGCCATCCTGCAGTGGGTCACCGCGCAGCAGCTCGTTCCCGCGCCCGTGGTGGCCGACCGCGCCGGCGGGCTGGTCCGCCTCACCGCACCCGGCGGCGGCGAGTACACGGGCGCGGTCTCGGTGCTGGA
>JAASSM010000476.1 GCA_021767885.1 bacterium
AAGAGCCGCGTCAGCTCGGCCTCCATCCAGGCCACGTTCTCCGCGCTCAGCGGCGGCGCCTGCTGCAGGAAGTAGGGGACGGTCCCCGGCGCGGCGGTGGGCTCGGCGGGCGTCCTGGCGGCCGCCTCGGCATAGGCGGCCCAGAACCCGGCCACCGACGGGCTCACCTCCTCGAGGCGCTCCTCGCCCAGCTCGGCGGCGATCACCCGCGCCATGTACCAGCCGGTGGGCCGCCAGCTCTGCGAGCCGATGAACAGCCGCAGCACCTGCTGCCACTGCTCGTCGTCGGCGTCCGGCCACGCACGCAGCCGGGCGAGCGTGGCGTCCAGGGACTCGAGGGTGCGCATGGCCTGCTCGCAGAACCGCTCGGGCACCGCGCCGCGGCTGGCCAGCAGCGGGTGGCGGCCGTCGAAGGCGATGTCGGCCACGCGGTCGAGGTACGCGGGGATGCCCTCGTTGTGCACCACCCGCAGGCACTCCAGGGCGATCTGCGGCCCCGACGCGCGGTCGGGATCGGTGCCCTCGATCACCGCCACGTGGCGGTAGAGCGTGGAGGCCAGGAAGCGCACCATCTGCTCGCGGCCGGCGGCCCAGGCCATGCCCGGGTCCACGAGGAAGCGGTCCTCGTAGAGCCGGATCTCCGGCTGGCCCACCACGAACTCCACGTGCAGGGTGTCGGTCCGGACCGCGGCGGGCAGCCAGCCCTCCAGGTACTGCGGGACGCCGCAGATCACCTCGTCGGCGATGAACCGCTCGAGGTAGGGCAGGATCTGCTCGCGATGCTCCAGGGCCACCTCGTAGTTGCGCACCAGGTCCACGCGGTAGGGCTTGTCCCGCAGTCGCGGCGGCAGCTCGTCCTGGCCGCGCAGGGTGATGAACAGCGCCCGCGCGATGCGCGAGGCCGGCACGCGCTCGGGCTCGTAGCTGCGCCGCCAGTGCTCCCACGCCGGCGCTGACACCACCTGGCCCATCTCCTCGAGGGAGAGGTCCTCGCCCGCGGCCACGCGGTCGGCCAGCGCGTAGAACTGGTCCACCGCCGAACGGTCGGTGACCAGGGCGCAACCGGCGGCCACCTGGCGGCCGGCGTGGTCGGCCCCGGCGCCGGCGTCCCCTGCGGTCCGCTGCCCGGAGCCGTCGCCGCCGCAGCCAGCCGCGAGCGCCAGCAGCGCCAGTGCCGGCAGCACCAGCGCGGCCCGCACCAGCGCGGGCCGCACCGGTGGCGTGAGCTTCTGCGTGCCCATGGCCCCGCCGCGGCGGCGCCGATTGTCCCGCTTGCCGTGTCGCATTACCTTTTCCACGCTCGCTTCGCTCCTCGGAAGTCGGTTCATCCCCTGCTCGCTCCAGCGGACCGGAGGGCCCGCCGCCGCCATGCTTCTCGTCCGGGAAATATACCCTGCCATCATGGGGGAGTCACGCCACGCGGGCTGGCCCTGCGTGATCGTGCGCCTGACCGGCTGCCACCGCCGGTGCGTGTACTGCGACACGGAGTACGCGTTCCATGGCGGCGAGCGCCGCACGGTGGAGGAGGTGCTCGCCGAGGTCGCGCGTCACGGCCACCGCATGCTGCTGCTGACCGGCGGCGAGCCGCTGCTGCAAGGGGAGGCGGGCCCCCTCATGGACGCCGCCCTGGCCGCTGGCCTGGCCGTGGTGCTGGAGACCAGCGGCACGGTGGGCGTCCGCGTTCCCCTGGCCGCGGTGCCGCGCGGCGTCTGCCGCGTGGTGGACGTCAAGGCCCCCGGCAGCGGCATCGCCGCCGACCAGATCGACTGGGACGGCCTGGCCGCCCTGGACGCCGGCGACGAGCTCAAGCTCGTGCTCACCGACCGCGCCGACTACGAGTGGGCCCGCACCCTGATCCGCGACGGCCTGGAGGTTGCCGGCTCCCATCGCCGCCTGCCCGCCGGCGTGCCCATCACCCTGTCGCCCGGCTGGGGCGACCTGGCCCTGCGCGACCTCGCCGGCTGGATCCTCGCCGACGGCCTGCCCGTCCGCTTCCAGGTCCAGCTGCACAAGGTGGTCTGGCCGGAGGCCGAGGGCGGGGTCTGACCACACCGGGCGGAGCCTGACCGCGCCCGGTCGAGCCTGACCGCGCCCGGTGGAGCCTGACCGCGCCGGGCGGAGCCTGACCGCGCCGGACGGAGCCTGACCGCGCCGGACGGCACCGAGACCGAGGAGACGACCGATGACCGACCCGCGCCCCCTCGCCGTGGTCCTCGCCAGCGGCGGCCTCGACAGCTGCGTCTGCGCGAGCGAGGCCGCCCGCACCCACCGGCTCGCCATGCTGCACGTCGACTACGGCCAGCGCACCCGGGCCCGCGAGCTGCAGGCCTTCACCGCCATCGCCGACCACCACGGCGTGCCCGCGGACCACCGCCTGGTCTGCGACCTGGATCACCTGCGCCGCATCGGCGGCTCCAGCCTCACCGATCCCCACCGCCCCGTGGAGACGGGTCTGCCGGACGACCACGCCGGCATCCCCTCCACCTACGTCCCCTTCCGCAACGCCCACATCCTGTGCATCGGCACCAGCTGGGCCGAGGTCCTGGGCGCCCGCGCGCTCTACATCGGCGCCGTGGAGGAGGACAGCTCCGGCTACCCCGACTGCCGCGCCCGCTTCTTCCAGGCCTTCCAGGCCGCCATCGCCGAGGGCACCCGCCCCGACACCGCCATCACCATCGCCACCCCCCTGATCCACCTCGGCAAGGCCGACATCGTCCGCCGCGGCCTCGAGCTCGGCGCGCCCCTGCACCTGACCTGGTCCTGCTACGTCGGCTCCGACCGCGCCTGCGGCCAGTGCGAGTCCTGTCGCCTCAGGCTGCGGGGCTTCGCGGCGGCGGGGGTGGAGGATCCGATCCCTTACGACTGAGCGGGCGCGGGGGTCGCGGGGGGCCGCCGGGGGTGACGCCTGCATCCCGGCATGTCCTCGCGGCGGAAGGCCGTGGACCGGCCTCCCGCCGGCTGCGGAGTTGCCGGGATGCAGGCGTCAC
>JAASSM010000477.1 GCA_021767885.1 bacterium
CTCGAGGATCCGCTGGGCGCCGCTGCCGTCGAGATTGGCGCGCCAGATCTGCTGGTCCATGCGCTCGGCCCAGTAGAGCTTGCCGGCGGCGAGGTCGAGGACCAGGCCCTCGAGCTGGCAGCCGTCGCTGGCGGACACCAGGTCCTGGACGTCGGTGCCGTCGAGGTCGGCGCGGCGGATGCGGGGGTCGCTGTAGGTGTAGTCGGCCCAGTAGATCTTCCCGCCGGCGAGGTCCAGCGCCAGGCCCACCGCGTTGACGTCGGCGAGCACGGTATCACGGGCAGTACCATCGAGATTCGCGCACTCGATGAGGTCGGCCGGCCGGTTGGCCCAGTAGAGCTTGCCGGCGTCGGTGTCGATGGCGAGGTCGCCGAGGCCGGTGTCGTGATGGAAGCCGGTGAGCAGGGTCTCGGCGCTGCCGCCGTCGGCCGGCGCGCGGGCGATGCGGCTGAGGGTGGGGTTGTAGCTACGCCACTCGGTCCAGTAGACGCGGATGGCGGGGTCGGTGGTCGTGGCGTGGGTGGCCGCGGTGGCGATGGTCGCGGGGTCGGCGGCGGCCGCGGTGGCGATGGTCGCGGGGTCGGCAGCGGCCGCGGTGGCGATGGTCGCGGGGTCGGCGGCGGCCGCGGTGGCGAGCAGGCCGGGGAGCAGGAGCGGGGCGAGGAGCGAGACGAGGAGCAGGCCGGGCAGGATGCGCGTCGGGGTGAGCGGGCCGGCGGTGAGCGGGCCGGCGGTGAGCAGGCCGCCGGCGAGCGGGGTCGCGAGAGGGCGAATCATGACGACTCCTCCTGGTTTCCCCTGATTCTACCGCGGATGAGAATGAAAAACCAGGACCAGGTGGCTTCTCGGCGAGCGGCAAGGCGCGGAAGCGGCGCATCTGTTCGCGGCGGGACGACTCCCGGCCGGCGGGCCAGGAAGCGTCGTCTCGAGCAGGAGGATCACTGGTCATCGGTCGTCCGCTCCGGGATCCTCGTCATCGGCGAGGAGTCGCAGGTGGCGTGCGTCGTCGAGATCGTTCGGCATGGCCCGATGACGATCGGAGTGGAAGTCGAGCACGGTCATGCTCTGCTCCTCGATCCAGGAGCGCCGGACCGCGGGATCCGCGAAGTCATCCGGCCGTGGCCATGGGAGACGACCGCCATGCCGCCGACCAGGATGCTGCGCACTCCGGCGTCGTCGAGTGCTCCCATGACGGCTTCGAAGCTCTGCAGTTCCATGTCGTGTCCTGATGGTCGGCGGCGGAACCGGACAGGGAGTGGCCGGCTTGCCGTCGATGGTGTATTCGCTTCGCCCCCGTCGATGCGGTCAATCCGCGCGCGTCTCCGGCGTCAGGCTCGCTGGCGTGGTCGTCGAGGGCGCTGCCGAGGCGCTGGACGAAGGCCAAGGCGCCGAACCGGGCCGGCGGCGGGGGGCCTGGCGCGCCGGTAGCAGGTCCGGGCGCCCCGGCGAAGGGTCCGGGCGCCCCGGCGGCCGAACACCACGCGATCGGGTCGCACACGGTCGGGTGCTTCACCTCCCGCCGCGCGCCGACATGAACGGCGATTCGCGTCCATGGTCAAAAGACATCCGTTTTCCGGGAACATTTTTGCGTCAATATACCGCTCAGGGGGTTCCACCGCCGGTGTACCTCAGCGGGTCATTTCATCAAAACACCTCGCCGTATTGACATTTCGTCGGATGGTCGCCACGCCACCGGCCCCTCGCACGAGGCCGCTCCCGGATGCGCTGAAATGTCTCCAATTCACGGACAATTTCGGCCGGGGAGCGCCGGAGAGCCCCAGGGCGCGCCGAGGAACCCCGGGGAGCCCCCGGGGAGCCCCCGGGGCGCCCCTGGCGCGCACGCGGGTCACCGATTGGTCGGTGCAAGTGGCAACGACCACCGCCGCTGCCCGTCGTACGCCCGCAGCGCGCCGGCCACCGCCGCCGCCGTGGGTACCAGGCCCACCTCGCCCACGCCCTTGGCGCCGTAGGGGCCGAGCGGGTCGGGCACCTCCACGCCGATCACCTCCACCGGCGGGGTGCGGTCCATGGGGATCAGGCCCAGGTCCTTGAACTTCTGTGGCGGCAGGCCGGCGCCGGTCTGGGGCAGGTCCTCGCTCAGCGCGTAGCCCAGCCCCATGTGCACCGAGCCCTGGATCTGCCCCCGGAACAGCGCGGGGTTGAGGATGCGGCCGGCGTCGTGGGCGGCGATCACCCGCGCCACCTGCCCCGCGTCGTCCAGCAGCACCAGCTGCGTGGCGTAGCTGTAGGAGTAGTGCGTGACGACCTCGCCATCGGGACCGGCCTCTCCCGGGGCCGTGGAGCGGTCGAAGCTCCAGCGGCCGCGGTAGCGGCGGCCCACCAGGGCGGCCAGGGCGGCCTGGCCCGCGCGGCCGGCCAGGCCCGGGAGGCCCGGGAGGCCAGCGACGCCGCGGTCAGGCTGCGCGGCCAGGCCATCCTGCGGCTGCGCGGCGAGGTCGCGCCGCAGCTCCTCCGCCGCCACCAGCAGCGCGTTGCCCACCAGCGAGGAGCCGCGGCTCGAGGTGGTCATCCCCGCCTCGGCGCCGTCGGCGGTGCAGACGGTCACCTCCACCACGGCGGGGTCGATGCCCGCCGCCTCGGCCAGCACCTGCCGGGCCACCGTGTGCACGCCCTGGCCCATCTCGGTCCAGCCGTGGCGGACCACCACGCGGTCGGCCGCCTCCACGGCGATCTCCACGGCGCACCAGTCGGCCATCCCGTTGCCGATGCCGCAGTTCTTGATGCCGCAGGCCAGGCCGCAGGCCGTGCCCTCGCGAACCGCCTCCTCGTAACGGTCGCGGACCGCGCGCAGGGTCTCGCGCACGCCCACCCCCTGGCCCAGGACCTGGCCGGTGGCGGTCATGCGCCCCTCGGTCAGGGCGTTGTCCCAGCGCAGCTGCCAGCGGTCGAAGCCGCCCTGGTGGCAGAGGTCGTCCAGGCAGCTCTCCAGGGCGAAGGTCACCTGGTTGACCCCGAAGCCGCGC
>JAASSM010000478.1 GCA_021767885.1 bacterium
CCGAACCGACACTTCACTGGCCCCGGACATGCCACAACCAGGGAGACTCCCATGACGCAGCGCTCGATCATGATCGTGCTGCCGCTGACGTTGCTCCTGGCCGTCCTGTGGGGGTGCGAGAACGACACCTCCAATGACGTCGCCGGGGGCCCCAGCGGCCCCGAACCCACGGACAAGACCTGCATCGGCTGCCACTCGAGCGAGGACGCGCTCAAGGAGGCCCTGGGTGAGGAGGTGACCGTCGCCGTCCTGAAGGAGGAGGATGGCTGAGGCGGCTCGGTACCCGAGCTGGAAGCTTGGGAAAAGGTCATCATCACCGGCAGCAACGGCGAGACCTTCCTCGCCGGACCGCACGGCCCCGGCTACGAGGGCGACGCCCACGACCATCCGCCGCTGACGTGCCAGGCCTGCCATGGCGGCGCCGCGGACAACACGTTCGCCACCATGGAAGAGGCCCACGAGGGCATGGTCGCCGATCCCAGCCGCCTGGACTCCCAGGTCGGCTGCCTCCAGTGCCACGACGGCGACACGGAGAACTTCCCCGCCGGCGGGCCGCGCTCGGCGTGCGACGGCTGCCACACCGAGACCGTGGACAACACGGCCACCAGCCTGCACACCACCATCGCCGGCTACTACACCGCCATCAGCGACCGCTGCGGCTTCGACTTCGAGTCCGAGGTCCAGAACTATCCGGGCTTCGAGGCGCGCTGCGCGGGTTGCCACTCCACCTGTGGCCAGTGCCACGTCTCGCGGCCGGCCAGCGTCGGCGGCGGCTTCCCGCAGATCAGCGTGGGCTACCGCTCGCACCGCTTCCTGTCCAAGCCGAGCCAGAGCGAGCAGTGCACCGCCTGCCACGGCAGCCGCGTGGGCACCGACTTCAACGGCGAGCTCGAGGGTGTGGAGATGGACGTCCACGCCTCCATGGGCCAGGACTGCATGGATTGCCACACCGCGGCCGAGCTCCACGGCGACGGCAACAGCTACGAGCACCGCTACGAGGTCGCCAACATGCCGCGGTGCGAGGATTGCCACACCGCGGACGTCGCGGTCTCGGTGGACGTCGGCTCGGGCTGCAGCGAGTGCCACGTGGACGGCGCCCCGGGCAACGGATTCGTGTTCGCCGCGGCGGACGTCCACCACGCGCACCACACCGACACCAGCAACGCCGCCTGCGGCGATTGCCACGACGTGCACGGGGTGCCCGGACCGCAGCCGGCCAACATGCAGTGCCAGGCCTGCCACTCCCAGCCCTACAAGAACTGCTCGAACTGCCACGACCTGACCGACGATGGCTACACGATCGAGCCGAGCTACGTGGAGCTGAAGATCGCGCGGAACCCCAGCCCGTACCGGTCGGAGTACGACGTGGCGGTGGTGCGCCACACGCCCATCGATCCGGACACGTACGCCAACTGGGGCCTGACCCTGCCGGACTACCTGACCAAGCCGACCTGGCAGTACACCAGCCCGCACAACATCCGGCGCCAGACGCCGCAGACCGCCGCGGTGGCGGGGCAGAGCTGCTCCTACAGCTGCCACCAGTCGCCGGACGGTCCGGGCGGCTTCCTGCTCCGCGAGGCGGACCTGCGTGACGCCGGGGGGAACCCGCTCGTCGATTACGAGGCCAACATCGGCATCGTGATCCCCGAGACCTTCCCCGGCGACTGATCGACGTGCACGGGCGTCGCGGTGCCATGGCCGGCGCCGCGACGCCACGGCCAACGACGGGCGCAAGGAGCGCCCACCACCCGGCCAGACCGGCCGGCTTCCCGAGGAGTGATAAGATGCGCGAGCGCAAGACCTGGCTCATTCTCCTGCTGATCGCCATGATGGCCCTCTGGGGCTGCTCGGACGATGACGACGACGATGGCGGCACGAACCCGCCCACGCCCTCGACGTTCGAGACCCTGGCCCAGGACCTGGACGACTACATCGGCAACCGCAGCGACTACGTCCCCGCCGACGTGCTGAACTCCGAGCTGGACCAGTGGGAGGTCCTCGACGTGCGCCAGCAGGCGGACTACGACGCCGGCCACATCGAGGGCGCCGTCTGGTCCTCGCTGCCCGACGCCGTGACCACGGTCCAGGCCCAGGGCTGGGCGCTGGATCAGCCCATCGCGGTGTGCTGCTACACGGGTCAGAGCGCCCGCTTCGCGCAGATCGCCCTGATCGCCCATGGCTACACCAACGTGCGGTCGCTGCTGTTCGGCATGTCCGCCTGGAACACCAGCCTGGTGGACCGCTACTGGCGCGCCGCCAGCCGCACGGACTTCGTGCTGCCCGCCAACCTGATCGAGACCACGGTCAACGATCAGACCGCCATGACCTTCGACTATCCCGAGCCCCCGGCCGATAGCGTGACCGGCGCCGCGGACTGGCTGCTGAACACGGTCGCCACCGAGGGCTTCGGCCACTTCGCCGTGAGCACCGATGCGCTGGCCGACGACGTCGAGACCGGCGCGGTGGACTGGTACATCGTCAACTACCACCCGATGGACGTCTACGACGGTCCTCCGAACAGCGACGGCGTGCCGGGCCACGTGCAGGGCGCCTACTGCTATCCTCCGGGCGAGTCCTTCGCGTGGGGCCAGCAGCTCGAGCACCTGCCCACCGACCAGCCCATCGCCGTCTACTGCTGGACCGGCCAGACCTCGGCCTACACCGCGGCCTACCTGCGGATGCTCGGCTACCAGGCCTACACCGTGGTCCAGGGCGTCAACGACATGTTCTACGACCAGCTGACCGCCCACAAGTGGACCGACCCCGGCTACGACTACACGCTCGTGCCGACCGAGTAGACCCCGGCGACCCCGGTCAAGACGAAGGGAGGGCCTCCGGGCCCTCCCTTCCGTCGTCCGGGCGACCACCGCCGGGCCCGGGAGCCGGCGGCCGCTCAGAGGCCGAGGTCGTCCGCCACGCCGCTCATGGCGGTCAGGACGTGCTCGATGAGCGCGTCCTGCTCCAGGCCCAGGGCGGCGGCCCC
>JAASSM010000479.1 GCA_021767885.1 bacterium
CGTTGGCCCGCACGAAGCGCCCGCCCACGATCACCCACATCGGATCCTGCGCCCGCTCGAAGAGGGCGCGGTAGGTGGCGTCGTCCAGCGTGGCCGCGTCGGTGGCGGGGCGATCGCTGGTGAGGCGCTGGTGCGGATCGCGGCCGGATGACGTCATGGACAGGGTCTCCGCGGCGAGACGGCCCGGGCGAGGAACGATGCTCCTGTCTCCCGGGTATCGGCGTTCCACGGCGTGGACTTGAGAATCGGCCCCGTTTTTCGGCCGGGGGCCCTTGCGAGGCGCCGCGCGGCCGTGTTCCTTCGGAGGTGGAGGTCACGATGAGCAGGAGATTCTGCACCGACCCTGACGCCCTGGCGGCGCGCCTGGCCGCGGGCGAGATCGTCCCGGTGCGGGCGGAGGACTGGGACGGCCTGGCGGCCGGGTTCCAGGTGGTGCAGGCCCACGACACCGGCCTCGCCGGCGAGCTGCTGCTGGCCCGCCATCCGCGCCGGGGCCGGTCCCGCCGCTGGGTGCTGATCGAGGAGCCGGACCCGGACGAGCGGGTGGTCCGCCCCCTGGCCGACGAGGCCGCCGCCCGGGCCCTGATCGCCGACCGCCTGGCCACCTACGAGCGCATGTGGGACGGGTGAAGCGCCTGCAAGGTGGATTACCACCGCTGACCGGAGGTCGGCGGCGCGCAGCCCGGATCCCGTTCTCGTCATCTCGCCACGCCCGGCGCCCCGCCACGCCGCGGCGACCGCGGCGGCCGGCGGCCCGATTCCCGCTGGCCGCCACCCCGCCGCGCGGATATCATCCCGCCCATGAACTGCCCGGCCTGCAAGACGCCCATGTTCGCCATGGAGTACGACGGCCTCGAGCTGGACCACTGCCCCGGCTGCGAGGGCACCTGGTTCGACGCCGGCGAGCTGGCGCTGCTCTTCGCCGACGCCGCCGACAGCCCCCACCCCGAGCTGGTGCCCGACGTGCTGCGCGACCTGCCGCCGGCACCGACGCGCGAGCGCGCCCGCCGCTGCCCGCACTGCCGCCAGGGCATGCGCAAGGTGGCCGTAAGTCCGCAGGTGAACATCGACGCCTCCTCTGGGGTAGTGCTGGACGTCTGCCCCCGTGGCGACGGGCTGTTCTGCGACGCGGGGGAGGTGGCCCACCTGGCCCGCAGCCTGGCCGCCGATCCCGACAACCTTCCCGCCCGCGTGGTCGCGTTCCTGGGCGGGGCCCTCGGCCGCGGCGACGCGGCGAACGAGACGGAGGAGCCATGATCGCCTTGCTGGTCGTCCTGGGACTCGTGGTGGTGCTGGTGGCCGTGCTGGCCGGCATGTACAACTCGCTGGTGCGCCTGCGCAACCAGGTCAAGGAGGCCTGGGCCCAGGTGGACGTGCAGCTCAAGCGCCGCTTCGACCTGATCCCCAACCTCATGGAGACGGTCAAGGGGTACATGCAGCACGAGCGCGAGACGCTCGAGTCGGTCACCCAGGCCCGCGCGGCGGTGCAGCAGGCCGGCTCCCTCGGCGACCGCGCCGAGGCCGAGGGCATGCTGGGCATGGCGCTGGGCCGGCTGTTCGCCGTGGCCGAGAGCTATCCCGACCTGAAGGCCAGCCAGAACTTCCTCGCCCTGCAGGAGGAGCTGACCAGCACGGAGAACAAGATCGGCTTCGCGCGGCAGTACTACAACCAGTCGGTCATGACCTTCAACAACAAGGTGGAGATGTTCCCCACCAACATCGTGGCCGGCCTGTTCAACTTCGAGAAGGGCGAGTTCTTCGAGCTGCAGGAGCCCGAGCAGCGCGAGGCGCCGAAGGTGTCGTTCGAGTAGCGGGGACCGGCGAGCATGTTCGAGGCCATCGCGGCGAACAAGCGCAAGAGCGCCGTCCTCGTGGTCGTCATGGCCGCGCTGCTGGTGCTGCTCGGCTACGGCCTGGGGGAGTACCTCGCGCCGGGCGCCGGGCCGGTGGGGGTGGTCGGCGCGGTGATCCTCTGGGGCATCCTCACCCTGGTGGCCTGGCGGCAGGGCGACCGCATCTTCCTGGGCATGTCCGGCGCGCGCAAGGTGGGGCCGGACGACCTTCCCGTCCTCTACAACGTGGTCGAGGAGATGAGCATCGCCGCCGGCCTGCCCCGTGTGCCGGACGTCTACGTCATCGACGACGCCACGCCCAACGCCTTCGCCACCGGTCGCAATCCCGACACCGCCGCGGTGGCCGTCACCGCGGGCCTGCTGAAGATCCTCGACCGCGACGAGCTGCAGGGCGTCATCGCCCACGAGATCGGCCACGTCCGCAATCGCGACATCCTGCTGATGCTCTTCGCCGGGGTGCTGATGGGCGCCATCGTGCTGCTGGCCGACGTGGGGCTGCGGTCCTGGATCTTCGGCGGGGGCCGGTCACGGCGGTCGTCCAGCGAGGGCGGCGGCCAGGGCCAGGCGCTGGTGATGATCATCGCGCTGGTCCTGATGATCCTCGCGCCGCTCATCGCCCAGCTCATCTACTTCGCCATCTCCCGCAAGCGCGAGTACATGGCCGACGCCTCGGCGGCGGCGTTCACCCGCTACCCGGACGGTCTGGCCCGGGCGCTGGAGAAGATCTCGGGCGCGCCCGCGGGCAAGCTCCGCGGCGTCAGCCGCGCCACCGCGCCCATGTACATCGTCAACCCCATGGCCGCGGCCAGCGAGAAGCGCGACGCGGCCTCGCTGACGGCCACCCATCCGCCCATCGCCGAGCGCGTGCGCATCCTGCGGGCCATGGGCGGGGCGTCGTTCCAGGACTACGAGCGCACCTTCGCCGCGGTCACCGGCAAGGGCGGGGTCCTGCCGCGCTCGGCGCTGGAGGATCCCCACGCCGGCGCTGGATTGCGCGTGCAGGGGGAGCGCTGGCGGCGCGAGGGTGCAGCGCGCGAGGGCGCGGCGCCGGCGGCCGGGGTTGCCGCCGCGGCCTCCGCCGCGGCCCCGGCCTCCGCCCGGGCCGGATCCCGCGGCCTGGCGGA
>JAASSM010000480.1 GCA_021767885.1 bacterium
GCAGGGTGAGCTCCTGCACCAGGTCCCAGGCCTGGGCGGCCAGCTCCGGATCCTCGCGGAAGAGCACCCAGCAGAACAGCTCCCGGCGCACGGTGGCCACGGCGTCGGGCTGGTGGCGGGCGAAGTCCACCAGCAGGCGCAGCAGGTCGCCGAAGATGGCGCGCACGGCCGGGCTGGCCGGCCATGCGAGCTGCTGACGGTAGGCGTGCAGACGCCGCCGGAAGCTGAGCAGCCGGCGCGGCTCGCCGGCGCTGCGGGCGATGGCGGCGATGCTGTCGGGGCAGAGGAAGGGCTGCTCCGAGGCCACGAAGGCGGCGAGGTAGCGGCCATAATCCGGCTCGGGCTGATCGAGGACCAGGATGCGATAGGCCTCGCAGCGCACCGCCAGCAGCGGGTGGCAGGCCAGGGCCTCGAGGCGCCGGCGGACGAGGACCGCCTCGCGGGCGGTGGCGCGGGGCAGGCGCTCCTCCAGGGTGGCCACCGCTCCCAGGGCGGTGGCGCGGTCGCCGAAGAGGGCGGCGCGGCAGATCTCGTCGAGCTGGCCGAGGCGATCCTCGCGGCGCGGCGGGCAGAGCGCCTCGGCCGCCTCGCTCTCGCGCCGCGGGAGCAGCACCTGCTCGTCCAGGCCGCGCAGGCGCGTGTCCCAGCCGGCGCGGCAGGGCAGGAAGGCCTGCAGCGACGGGTTGCCCACCCAGAGCAGCGGGTGGCGGGCCAGGACGCCCAGGTCCAGGTCCCGGTCCGGGTGGGTGGGGCGGTACTCGAGGTCGCCGATGCGCAGCCAGCCCTCGCGGCGGCCGGCGGCCAGGGCCAGGCGCGCCCCGGTGCGGGTGTTGCGCAGGGCGCCATCCTCCTGGGCGATCTCGTCCTCGAGGAGGCCGAGCTCGCGCAGGACCCAGTCGGGGATCACCACGCGGCGCTCGCCCACGCGCAGGGTGCGGCGGCGGTAGAGGTCGTCCAGGGTGGACTGGAAGTTGGCGGCGATGGCCTTGCGGCGGTACGACCCCTTGGGCGTCAGCTCGTCGCAGTCGGCGGAGAAGTCGCGCTCCAGGACGGCGAAGTTCACCACGCGCTCGTAGGGCGCCAGGTCCAGGTTGGCCTGCCGGACCACGCGGCGCAGGTAGGCGTGGAACTCGGCCTCGCCCAGCTCGCGGACCACGGGGTCGTCGCGGTCCGGGACGATGAGCAGCACGTTGTAGGGCCGGCCGTCGCCCGCGAGGAAGGTGCGCGCGATGCCCGGCACGCCGCCGAAGCGGGACTCCACCTTGCGGGGCGCCACGGTCTGGCCGCGGTTGTTCTTGTAGATGTCCTTGATGCGGTCGACGATCTGCAGGTGTCCGCCGGGCAGCTCCTGGAAGAGGTCGCCGGTGCCCAGCCACCAGTCGTCGCGGCCGGGGTCCTCCACCGACCAGTCGCCGGCCGGACCGTCCTCGGGCAGGTAGCGCGCCACGTAGGGGCCGGCCACCAGGAGCTCGTCGTGGTCGCCGAGCCGCGTGCGTACGCCGGGCAGCGGCCGTCCCACCGATTCCTCCACGTACTCGCCGGGCGGCGTCATGGTCAGCCCGCCGGTGCCCTCGGTCATGCCGAAGCCGCTGCACAGTTCCACGCCCCGGCCGTGGAACCAGCGGAAGGTCTCCGGTGCCAGCCAGCCCGCCGCCGAGAGTCCCCAGCGCAGGCGCCCGCCCGTCACCGCGGCGAGGGCCGCGCGGTCGCCGCCCCGCTCCTCGCTGCGCTCGCGGATCTGCTGCCAGCGCAGGGGCACGGAGATCAGGCCCGTGGGCCGCACCGTCTTCATGCCCGCCAGCAGGCTGTCCACCGAGGGGTTGCCGGCGAAGACGTAGGTGCCGCCCCAGAAGAGCATCCCCATGAGCTCCAGGTAGCGGCCGAAGGTGTGGTACAGGGGCAGGAAGGCCAGGAGCACCTCGTCCGTGCCCACCGCCGGCAGGGCGGCGGCGCGGGCGAACCGCTTGCTCACCAGGTTCATGGGGGTGAAGACGATGCCCTTGGGACGGCCGGTGGACCCGCTGGTGAACAGCACGGTGCAGGGCTGATCCAGGCCCAGGCGGTGGCGCGCCGCCAGCCGCCGGTCCACCTCCGCGGGGCCGAGGTCGGCGAGGTCGGCGTCCAGCTGACGGACCCCCGCCTCGGGACGGCGGCCGCCGGACTGCAGCGCGTGGATGGTGAACGACCCCTCCGTGCGCTCGCGCACCTCCAGGGCGCGCTGCAGGCGGTCCGGGCCGTCGACGATGACGTCGGTGGCGCCCAGGCGGTCCAGGATCCAGGCCAGGGTGGCGGTGTCCTCCTGGACGTTGAGCGGCGCGACGGGGATGTCGTGGGTCAGGCAGGCCAGGTCGCAGAGGGCGCCGTCCAGCGTGTTGGCCGCCAGGATGGCCACCCGCGGCGCGGGGCCGGCACCGGCGTCGGGGCCCAGGAGGTGGGCGGCGATGCGTCGGGCGCGGCGGCGGGTCTGGGCGAAGGTGAGGGTGGGCTGGTCGCGGCGGCCGAGGTCGTGCAGGTAGACGGTCTCCGGCCGGGTGCGGGCGCGCCAGTCCAGGAGCGCCTCGAGGCCGAAGTCCGCCGCCCGCAGGGCGCCGAACATGACGTCGGCCCAGCGGTGGCGCGCGGCGGCGTCGGCCAGGGCGGCGAGGTACGGCTGCTCGCCGGTGGCCTCCAGCCAGCGGCGCCACCGGTCGCGGTCGCCGGCCCCCGTGGCCAGGGCGTCCTCGGCGGCTGCGAGCAGCTCGGCGGCGGCCGCGGCGCCGGGCGTGGCCGGCCAGGCCGCGAGGGCCGCGTCGAGGCGTCCGGCGCGGTCCTGGCCGCCGCTCACGCCGCGGCCTCGCGCTCGCCTCGCAGGATGGCGCGCACCCGGGCGGCCACCGGTTCGCTGGTCTTCATGCAGGCGTTGACGGCGATGCCGTGGTAGCTGCTGCCGGTGATGATCAGCCCGGGCGTGCGGGCGAGAGC
>JAASSM010000481.1 GCA_021767885.1 bacterium
GCGCTGTCGGGTCTGCGCCGCACCGGCGTGCCCACGGCCGATCCCCTGGCGCTGCGCCTGCTCTCGCGCACGGGGCGGCGGCTGGGGCTGTCCTCCTTCGCCATCCGCCTGCTGCAGTATGCGGGCGCGCTACACGACGCGGGCATGGTGCTGGTGGATCCGGACGTGGTGCTCAAGCCGAGCACGCTGGACCTGGACGAGCGCGACCACATCGACCGTCATCCCCAGCGTGGCCTGGATCTGCTGGGACCGCTGGTGGCGATCCCCGAGCTGCAGGAGATCATCCGTCACCACCACGAGCGCGTCGACGGCAGCGGCTACCCCGAGGGGCGTCGCGGGGACCAGATCCCCCTGGGTGCGCGCATCCTCGCGGTGGTGGACGCCTTCTTCGCCATGATCCGCTCGCGGCCCTGGCGCGAGGGTCGCCCGGTGGCCGCGGCGGTGGCCGAGATCCAGCGCCACGCCGGCACCCAGTTCGACGAACCGGTGGTCTCGGCCTTCCTCGGCGTCCTGATCGAGGAAGGTCTGCTGGCCGAACCGGCGGCCCCGCCCGTGGGCGGCGGGCCGCGGAGGTAGATCGATGCACGAGCGCATCCTCATCGTGGACGACGAGGCGCCCGTGGCCAGCCTGCTCGAGCAGGCCCTGCGCCAGGAGGGCTACGACGTGGCCCGTGCCGACGACGGCATGGACGCCATGAACCGCATCCAGGCCTTCGAGCCGGACGTGGTGATCATGGACGTGATGATGCCGCGGCTCGACGGCGTGCAGACCACGCGCCTGCTGCGCCGCAACCGCAACTACCGCGACACGGTGATCATCGCGCTCTCCGCCCGCACCGACCAGCCCGCCCGCGACGCCATGCGCGAGGCCGGCGCCAACCTCTACATGCGCAAGCCGTTCACCATCGCGCGCCTGGTGGAGCGGGTGCGCGAGCTGCTCGATGCGCGGCCGGTGAGCCGCTAGGAGATCATGGACCTGGCCCTTGGCATCCCGGCCCTCTTCCAGGCCCTGCCGCCGCTGACCGGCGCGCTGCAGGTGGCGGCCGCCGTGGTGGCGGGCGTGCTGGGTCTGGTGCTGGCGCTGGTGGCCCACCTGGGCGGGCGCCAGGACGGGGACGGGGCCTGGCGCCGGCTGCGCTTCTGCGGGCTGGTCCTGGTGGCGGCTGCGGCGCTCCGCGGCCTGGCCACGGGCACCACGCCCGCCGCGGCGCCCCTGCTGGGGGCGGCACTCTCGGTGCTGGACCTGGCCGTCCTGGCCCTGATCCTCGCCGCGGCCGTACGGCTGGGGCGTGGCGGACGCTGGCAGCTGACGCTGCTGGCGGCGCCCGCGCTGGCCACCGTGTTCCTCGGCCTGCTCGGCGGCGACGCCCCCGCCTCCCTGGTCTCGCGGAACCTGCTGGCGGCCGTGGCGCACCTGACCACCCTGGCGCTGGCGGTGGCGGTGGCGCAGCTCGCGTCGGCGGCGCGGAGCCGCCAGGCCTGGCGCGACGCCGAGGCCCGCGCCGACCGGCTCCTCGCCGAGCGTCAGGCGCTGGAGGGCCGCGTCGCGTCCGCCGAGGCGGCCAGCACCGAGGCGGAGAGTCGCGCGGCCCGCAGCGTGGAGCTGGCCCGCGACGCCGGCCGCCGGGCGCGGCTGCTCGAGCATCTGCTGGCCGGCACGGTGGAACTGCCGGCCCGACGCGATCCCCACGACCTGCTCCAGCACGCGGTGGAACTGGTGGGTCTGCTCTTCGGGTTCCGGCAGGTGGCGCTGCACCAGTGGTCGGAGTCCCTGGCCGCGTTCGGCGTGCAGGCCACCACGGGCTGGTCGGAGGCCGCGGCCCAGGGCCTGGCCGGACAGCCCATCGACCGGGCCGGCTACGAGCACCTGGTGCACCCGCGGTTCCGGATCTCCGACAGCTACCTGGTGCCGCCACCGGCGGCCGCGTGGCCCCCCACCGGGCCGGCGGACGAGGTCACCTGGCCCGAGGGCCAGCGGCTGATCGTGCCGCTGACCGACGCCGCGGGCACGGTCCACGGCTTCCTCGAGCTGCAGAATCCGGAGGCGGGCCGGGCGCCCGACCTGCTGCGGATCCGCTACCTCGAGCTGCTCGCCCGTCAGGTGGCCGCCCTGCTCGACGTGCAGGAGGTCCGCGAGCACCTGGCCACCTGCCGCGCCGAGCTGGCCCACGCCGCCGATCGCCTGCAGGCCCTCGGCGACCTGCGGAGCAACTTCGTGGCCAACGTCAGCCACGAGCTGCGCACCCCGCTCACCTCGATCATCGGCTACACCGAGATGCTCCGCGACCGTGGCGAGGAGATGTCCCGCGAGATCCGCGAGGAGTTCCTCGACGTGATCCTCGACCAGGGGCAGCGCTTCAAGGAGATCGTCAACGATCTGCTGGACCTCGACCGCGTGGAGGAGGAGGCGGTGCGCATGGAGCGCACCGAGTGCGACCTCGCCGCCCTCACCCGCCGCCTCGGCGAGGACTGGCGTCAGCGGGCCGAGGCCGCGGGCCGCCGCCTGGTGGTGGAGGCCGGCCGTACGAGCATCCTCCTGGAGGCCGATCCCGTCCTCTGCCAGCAGCTCCTGGGCCACCTGGTGGACAACGCGCTGAAGTTCACGCCTCCCGATGGCCGCATCTGCGTCCGGGTGGCCGAGCAGGGCACCGCCGCGCGCATCGAGGTCGAGGACAGCGGCATCGGCATCCCCGAGGAGAAGCTGCACACCATCTTCGAGCAGTTCTACCAGGTGGACGGCTCCAGCACCCGCGAGGTGGGGGGCCAGGGCATCGGCCTGGCCATCTGCCAGGACATCGTCAGCTGGCACGATGGCCGCATCTGGGCGGAGAACCTGCCCGGGGGCGGGGCGCGCTTCACCGTGCTGCTGCCGCGCCGGCCACGGGTGGTGATGCCCGATCCGCCGGCCGCAGTGGATCCGGTGCTGCAGGAGCCGCGGCTGTTCCTGCAGCGGCTCATCCA
>JAASSM010000482.1 GCA_021767885.1 bacterium
CATCGTCGAGGCCACCTACGGCCACGAGGACGCCTTCGAGGTGATCCGTGCGGCCATGGAGGACTACGAGATGGAGTACGGGGGATGAGGTCGGAGGACCGGACCGGACTGGCGATCCTGCTCGGGATCCTGCTGTTCGCCGGCTGCGCGGCCGGGCCGGAGCCGGCCTCGGCCCCGGCCACCGCTTTCGGGGCCGCGCCGCCGCACGACCCGGCGGGCCTGCGCACGCTGCTCGCCGGCGCGGGCCTGCAGACGGCGCCGCTGGACAGCCTGTCGTTCATCCTCAAGGACCCCACCGCCGGTGTGCAGCTCGTGGTGTTCCGCGAGGACGGGGGCGCGTCGCTCCAGGCGGTCATGGCCTACCCCGGCGAGGGGCTTGCGCCGCCGGGCGCGCTGCAGCGCTGGAACGCCACGCGCCGGTTCGGCCGGGCCTACGCCGATGGCCGGGGTGCGCCGGTCCTGGCCAGCGACCTCGCCCTCGGCCCGGGCGTCGGCCGGGCGGCGGTGATCGCCTGGGCCGAGCTGGTGCTCGCGCTGGCGGAGCGGTTCCAGGCCGAGGTCTGGCCGCCGCCGGGCCCGCCCAGCGACCCGCTCCGCGAGTGACACCGCCCGGCCCGGACGCTATCTTCGGCGCACGAACGGGCCTCGCCATGCCGGTGGGCCGCGATCCGACACGCCCGCGATGTCAGGTGCCGCCATGCCCCGTGTCCCCGCCCCGCGCCACCGTCTGCGCGCCGCCGTCCCGGCGGCCGTGCTCGTCCTGCTGACCCTCCTGGTGGCCGGTTGCAGCACCCGCGTCAGGACCACCGGCGAGGCCAGCCCCGGCCTGGCGGACGACCTCGCCGGCGGCGTCCGCGTCGCCCTCGGCGGCGTGGTGGTGGCGCCGCAGCTGGGGGCCACCCTCGCGCCGGCGGACCGTCAGGACGCCGAGGCCGCCCTCTATCGCGCCGTGCTCACCGCCCGGCCGGACCTGCAGGTCTGGCCCGTGCCCGCGGTCGTCGGCGCCACCGATCCAGACGCCCTGGCGGCCCTGCGCGCCTCGTATGCCGAGCGCGGCGTGCCCGCGCCCACCCTGGTCGCGGCGGTGGCCGCGGACCTGGGCCAGCCCGGATACCTGGCCCTCGCCCGCCTCCTCGACGACCAGGTGCGCTCCCACGCCCAGCGCCAGGATGCCCAGAACCCCGAGGCCCGCGCCGAGGGGCTGCCCGAGCACGACAGCGCGTGGGCCACCACCGTCTCGGTGGAGCGCGAGATCACCATCGAGCTGACGCTCGTGGATCTGGGCACCGGCCAGATCGCGTGGCAGGGCAGCGCCGACGCCCGCGACCGCCAGCGCTACGCCTACGAGGATCCCCTCGGCGGCGATCCGGTGGCCTGGGTCAAGGACCGTCTGGCGGCGGCCGCGGCGGCCGAGCCGCGGCATCTGTCGCGTCGCGGCGACTCGCTCCAGCGACCGGACCTGGTGGCGCTCGTCGAGCAGGGGCTCACCGGCCTGGTGGAACGCCTGCCCGCACCGGAGGCGCCGTGAGCGCGCGGCCGCGTCCTGGAGCCCCGCTGCTGATCCTGGTGTTGCTGGCCGGCACGCCGTGGGGCGGCCAGCCGGCGCGGGCGGCCGCGATTCCCGATGGATCGGTGGGTGATCCCGGCACCCTCACCTGGCGCGAGGATCCGGCCCCGGCGGCGGTCCTCGCGCCGGCGACCGGCCCGGCCCTGGTCTACTTCACCGCCGCGTGGTGCGGTCCGTGCAAGCTGTTCGCCCGCGAGGTGCTCACCCATCCGCAGGGGCGGGCGGAGCTGGCGCATTACCGTCGCTACCAGCTGGACCTCGACCACCCCCACGGCCAGGCCCTCGCCGACACCTTCCGCGTCAGCACCGTGCCCACCTTCGTGCTCCTGGACGCCGCGGGCCAGGAGATCGATCGGATCCGGGGCTACCGTTCGCGGCGCCTGCTGCTGCACGACCTCGCGCGTTTCCGCCGCGGCGAGGGCACCCGCGCGGCGCTGCGGGCCGCGCTGGCCCGCCGCCCCGGCGATCCGGTGCTCCAGGCCCGGCTGGGGCTCCGCGAACTGGCGCGCCTGGACCTGGACGCGGCGGCGGACCTGCTCGCGGCCGGACTCGCCGGCGAGCCGGCGCTGCCGGACACCCTGGCCGGGGAGGCCGCGCGGGCCCTGGCGGACGTCCATCGTCGCCAGGACCGGCCGGCCGCGGCCGCCGCGGTGCTCGAGGATCTGCTGGCGCGCTGGCCGGCGCATCCGTATTCCCGGGTCACCTGGCAGCAGCTGGCCGACCACCGTGAGCGGCTCGGCGATCCCCGGGGCGCGCTGGCGGCGCTCGAGCGTGCCGCCGCGGTGGAGCCGGTCCGTGCCGATCACCTGGTGACGTTCGCCCGGGCGGCCGCGGCGCAGTCGCGCCGCCTGGAGGCCGCCGAGGCCGCCGCCCGCCGGGCGGTGGATCTCACCGGCCGTGCCGATCCCGGCGCCCTCGCTGCCCTGGCCCAGGTGCTGCGGCAACGCCGGCAGTATCCGGAGGCCATGGTCTGGATCAAGCGCGCGGTGGCGGCGGCGCCGGTGGCCGAGCGAGCGCGATGGCGCGAGGAGCGGGAGGGCATCTGGCGCGCGGCCGTCCGCGGCGAGGATCCCCTGGATGCCCGGGAACCGGACGGACAGAAAGGACCGGCCGGAGCGCGGGGCTCCGGCCGGTGACGGCTTGCCGGTGGGGGATTGGAGGGAGAAACCGACAGGCCGTGCGTCGCTCTCCATCAGCGATTCATTAAAGAACCGCCGTATGTAAAGGGAATATAGAGCCGTCCCACGCGCCGATCAACGGGAAAACTTCGTCCAGGAGGATTGGATTTGTCGTTCCGGCGTGACGGTCATCTGGAAATGACCACTTGAACGCCAATTACGATCTCCGGCTTTCATTTGAACACCCGCGAATCCGCTGGGAAAAACCGCGGC
>JAASSM010000483.1 GCA_021767885.1 bacterium
CGGCGGCCGCGGCGGTCAACAGGAGCTGCTCCAGGGCGACGTCCGGCGGCAGCGGCCGGCTCTTCTGGGACCGCTCGCATTCCAGACAGGCTGCGAGCAGCGCCCGGCAGCTGGCCGGGCCCAGGCGCCGCGCCTGCGGCAGCAGCTTGGTCCTCACCATCCAGGCGTTCAGGCCGGTCTCGCTGGCGATGCGCCCGGGCTCGTCGAGGCCGTCGGCCACCGCCGTGGCCACGGACACCAGGCGCCGCAGGTGCGCGGTGACCACCGGCGTCATCTCGTAGACGTCGCGACCCCAGGCGGCCAGCCGGCGCCAGGCCCGCATGGCCTCGCCGCCATCGCCGGCGGTCAGGGCATCGGTGACGGCGAAGACCTCGAGTTCCGCCTGGTCCATCACCAGTCCGGGGATCTCCTCGGGCGTCGGCGCCGTGCCGCGCTCGGCCTGCAGCAGCGCCAGCTTCTCGATCTCCGCGAGCAGGGCGCGCAGGTCGCCGCCCACCAGCTCGCAGAGCACCTGCCGGGCCGCCGGCGCGAGATCCAGACCCTGCTGCCGCGCGGCGCGGTCGGTCCAGGCCTCGAGATCCCGGCCACCTGGCGGCGCGAAGTGAAAATAGTATCCGGATTCCTTGGCCGCCTTGACCCACGCCGCGTTGCCGTGGAACTGGTCGCCGACGATGATCAGCAGGGTCGTCAGCACCGGATCGCGGATGTACGCGGTGAGGGCGGTGACGCCGGGCGCGTCCTTGGTCCAGCCGAGTTGATCGGCGTGGCGTGCGATCACCAGCTGGCGCCCGGCGAGCATGGGGTACGCCTGGGCCTGCTGCAGGACCCCCTGCCAGCCCACCTCGTCGGCGGCGAGGTGGTGCTCGTTGAAGGCCGCGGCGGCGGGATCGAGCGCCCGCTTGCGGATCGCCTCGATCACCTGGTCGATGCGCAGCTGATCCTCGCCGTCGAGCACGTAGACCGGACGGAACTCGCCGCTGCGCAGATCGCCCTCGCGTAGCTCGCGGAAACCCGGCGCGGACGGACGCCGGCCGCCTCCCTGGGCCCTGGCCATCACCAGTCCTCCACCACCTGGGCGAGCACGTCGCGGACGATCTCCGCGACGGCCTCCTCCTTGGCGGTCTGCTCGCTGGACGTCCCCTCGGGATCGTTGAGGAAGTACGTACCCGTGCCGGTGAACCGCCGCCGTTCGAAGATCGGCTCGCTCCCGTCCCGGGGCCGGAAGCTGAGCTCCACGGCGATCTGGACCTGGTACTCGTCCACCTGCTGCTGCCCGGAGATGGACGCCTGGCGCAGCTGGTAGCGGGCCACCCGGCCGTCGATGACGCTGTCGGCGTTCTCCAGGTCCACCACCTTCAGCGTGTTGTCCTCCTGTAGGGCGAGGATGATGAGGTCGGCGATCTCCACGCCAAGATCCGGCTCCGCCGTGGCGTTCTCGAGGTACTCCACGGCGACGCGCTGGATGGCCTCGTCGACCCGGCCGCTGCTGGCGGAATAGACGCCACAGCCCGGCAGCGCCAGCCAGACCGCCCCCACCAGGGCCGCCAGCAGACCGCGGCACGCCGCCAGGCGCCACGCCGTCGCGCCATGGGCAGTGGAGCGGAGCATCGCACGTGTCATGTCGCCTTCCTCGAGTCCCGGCGCGTGGACCGGGACCATCACAGGCCGTGGGTCTTGAGCCGGTAGCGCAGACGGTCCCGGCCGAGGCCGAGACGGCGCGCGGCCCGGGACTGGTTGCCATCGCAGTCGGCCAGCGCCCTGGCGATGAGCGCCCGCTCGAGCCGCGCCACCAGGTCGTCGAGGTCGATGCCCGCCTCGGGCCAGGGGTCGCGCAGGACCTCTGTCAGCCGCCTCGCCAGCCGGTCGACCTCGTCGGCGACCACGTCCACCCCGCCCTCGGCATCGAAGTGGAGCTGACTGCGCTGCAGCCGGGGCCCGTCCTCCAGGAGGACCGAGCGCTCGATGGTGTTGCGCAGCTGGCGGACGTTGCCAGGCCAGTCGCGGTCCTGCAGGGCGGCGAGCGCGGCCGGCTCGAAGCCCGTGAATCCGCGCCCGAACTCCTCAGTGTACTGCCTCAGGAAATGCTCGGCCAGCGCCGGCACGTCCTCGCGTCGCCGGCGCAGCGGCGGGACCTCTAGCTGGACCACCTTCAGGCGATAGTAGAGGTCTTCGCGGAAAACCCCCCGGGTCACGAGGGTTCCGAGATCGCGGTTGGTGGCCGCTACGATGCGCACGTCCACCTGGATGTCCTCGAGCCCCCCCACCCGCCGGAAGCTCATCTTCTCGAGCACCCGCAGGAGCTTGACCTGGATCGCCAGCGGCATCTCGCCGATCTCGTCCAGGAACAGCGTGCCCGAGTGGGCCAGTTCCAGCAGCCCCAGCTTCTGCTGCGTGGCGTCGGTGAACGCCCCGCGCTCGTGGCCGAACAGCTCGCTCTCCAGCAACTGCTCCGGCAGCGACGCGCAGTTGATCTCGAGGAACGGGTAATCCCTTCGCGGGGAGTTGCGGTGCAGCAGCTGGGCGAGGACGTCCTTGCCCACGCCGCTCTCCCCCAGGACGAGCACCGTGGAGCGCCCCCCGGCGGCCACCTTGCGCAGGACCGCGTGCACCGCCCGCATGGACGGCGCGAGGCTCGGAACGGCGCCGGGCAGGCCCTCGAAGAGGTCGGCGTCGGGATCGGCCACCGCGGAGGGGCTGGCCTGGCCGCTGCCGGCAGCCACCCCGCGCCGCACCACGGCCAGGAGCCGGTCCAGGTTCACCGGCTTGGTGACGAAGTCCAGCGCCTGCAACCGCATGGCCTCCACCACGGCCTCGGTGCGGCCGTAGCTCGTGAGCACCACCACGGGCAATGGGCCGCATTCCCGCCGCAAATCGGCGAGCAGCTCCAGGCCGCTGCGGTCAGGAAGCCTCAGGTCCAGCAGGACCAGGTCCGGGCGCGCAGCCCGCACCGCC
>JAASSM010000484.1 GCA_021767885.1 bacterium
CCGCCGATCACCGTCACCGCCAGGGGCGCGCGCAGCTCCGCGCCCTCGCCCAGCCCCAGGGCCATGGGCGAGAGGCCGAGCACCGTGGTGGCCGTGGTCATCAGGATGGGGCGCAGACGCTCCGCCCCCGCTTCCCGGACGGCCGCGGTCAGGTCGCGGCCGGCGCGGCGCAGCTGGTTCATGCGGTCCACGAGCACGATGCCGTTGTTGACCACGATCCCCGCCAGCATGATCGCCCCGATGACGGCGAACACCGAGAGGGGTCGTCCCGCCAGGGCCAGGCCATAGACGGCGCCCGCGAGGGCCAGGGGCACGGTGACCATGATGATCAGGGGCGAGCGGATGGACTCGAACTGGGAGGCCATGACCAGGTAGACCAGGAAGACCGCCAGCAGCACCGCCAGCTGCAGGGAGCGGAAGCTCCTGGCCATCTCGCGGTTCTGGCCGCCGAGAACCGCGGTCACGCCCGCCGGCAGGGTGAGCCGCCGCAGGCTCGCGCCGATCTCCTCGCTCACCGAGCCCAGATCGCGGCCGGCGAGGTCGGCGGTGACCAGGGCCGCCCGGCGACTGCCGAGCCGGTGGATCTCCGCCGGCCCGCGGGCCTCGGTCAACGAGGCCACCGCTCCCAGCGGCACGGTGATGCCGTCGCGCTCGGCCACCACCAGGTCCCGCACCGCCGCCAGGGTGGATCGCTGGTCCGCCTGCCCCTGGACCCGGATGTCCAGGTGGCGCTCGCCGTCCCGCAGCCGGCCCGGCACCACCCCGCCCACCTTGGCGCGCAGCGTCCGGGCCACCGCGTCCTGGTCGAGTCCGAGCAGGCCGAGCTTGTCGCGGTCCAGGGCGATGCGGATCTCCGGCGACCCCGGCTGCATGGCGCGCCGGATGTCGCGCAGACCGGACACCGCGCCCAGTGCGGCGGCCACCTGGTCGGCGCCGCGCTGGAGCGCGTCGAGATCCTGGCCGTAGACCTCCACCTGCAC
Source organism: bacterium (assembly GCA_021767885.1). The sequence continues at coordinate 981 of JAASSM010000484.1, forward strand.
CGGCGCGCTGAGGTTCATCAGCGCCTGCCGCCGGACCTTCAGCCGCAGGTCCTCGTGGCCGGCCGCGAGCGCGCGCGCCTCCGTGAGCACGGCGGCCTCCACCCGGGGGTCGGGACCGCTCAGCTGGAGGTGGACCTCGGCGCGGTTCTCCTTGCGGCGCTCGGCCCCGCCGCCTCCCTCGCGGCTGGTGCCCACCTCGGCCGCCACGCGGGCGACGCCGGGCAGGGCGGCGAGCTGCCGCTCCAGGGCGGCGGTGGTGCGGTCGGTCTGATCCAGGGGCGTGCCCTCCGGCAGCTCCAGCTGCAACGTGAGGGTCCCCTGCGCCAGGGGCGGCACCAGCTCGGTGCCCAGCCCGCCCGCCAGCAGCCAGGCGCCGCCGGCCACCACGGCCACGATGGCCAGGACCAGCGCCCGGGCGCGCAGGGCTTCCGCCAGCAGCCGGTCGTACCCGGCAGCCAGGCGCGGCCATACCGTCGCGTGCAGGGCGGTCGCTGGCCGCAGCACGGCGACCACCAGCAGGAGCAGGCCCCGCCCCAGCAAACGGAACAGGGCGACCAGGCCGAGGGGCAGGCCCAGCACCAGGCCGTGTCCGGCCCAGGCCGCGGCTCGCCGCCACCAGCGCCGGTGTCGCCGTGACGGCCGCCAGCGCGCCGGACCCGGCCATGGCGCCCCCCGGGCCGTTCCCGCCCCAAGGGCGGCGGCCATGGGCGTGAACGTGAGCGAGACCAGGAGGCTGACGAAGAGCGAGAACGTCACCGTCAGGGCCTGGTCGCCGAAGACCTGGCCGGCCACGCCGACCACCACGAAGACGATGGGCACGAACACCGCGACGGTGGTCAGGGTGGAGGCGGTCACCGCGCCGGCCACCTCCGCCGCGCCGGCGGCGGCCGTGGCGCGGGGGTCCACCACGCCGCCGGCGGCCGCGATGCGCTCGCGGCGACGCTGGATGGCCTCCAGCACCACGATGGAGTTGTCCACCAGCATGCCGACGCCCAGGGCGAGGCCGCCCAGGCTCATGACGTTGAGCGATACGTCACGGGTGAGCATGAGGATGAACGTGGCCACGATGGACAGGGGGATGGCCAGGCCGATCACCAGGGTGGCCCGGACGTCCCGCAGGAACACGAAGAGCACCACCACGGCCAGCAGGCCGCCGACGAGGGCGTTGCCGCGGACCTCGTCCACCGCACGGGAGATGTAGACCGACTGGTCGAACAGCACCTCCTGCTGCAGGCCGGACGGCAGACGCGGCGCGAGCGAGGCCAGCGCGTCGCGCACCCTCGCCGCCGTCTCCACGGCGTTGGCGTCGCCCTCCTTGAACACCGCGATCTCCACGCTCTCGCGTCCGTCGACGTGGGTGATGTCGGTGCGGTCCTTGTGGCTGCGCACCACCGCGGCCACCTCGCCCAGGCGCACCGCGCGGCCAGCCGCCTCGCCCACGGTGACCTCGCGCAGGTCTTCCAGGTCCTCGAACCGGCGCAGGGTCCGGACCATGTACTCGGCGCCCCGGTCCCGCAGACGCCCCCCCGAGGCGTTGACGTTCTGCCGCGCCAGCGCCTGCTCCACCTGCCCGATCTCCAGGCCCAGCGCCGCCAGGCGTCCCTCGTCCACCAGGACCTGGACCTCCTCCTGTAGACCGCCGGAGACCCGGGCGGCGGCCACGCCCGCGATGGCCTCGATCTCGGTCTTGACCACGTCCTCGGCCACGGTGCGCAGCCGGGCCAGGGGAACGTCGCCCCAGAGCCCCACGCGCAGGACCGGATCCAGGGCCGGATCGTACTTCAGCAGCACCGGCATGGTGGCCTCGTCGGGCAGGCGGACGAGGTCGAGCTTCTCGCGCACGTCCAGGCCGGCGTAGTCCATGGCGGTGCCCCACTCGAACTCCAGCGTGATCTGCGAGAGGCCGGCCTGGCTCACCGAGTGCACCTGGCGCAGCCCCGGCACCACGCCCACCGACTCCTCCAGCGGCCG
>JAASSM010000485.1 GCA_021767885.1 bacterium
GGGCCCGCGCCCGCGCCCGGGCCCCGCCTCCCGGGCCACGTGATCGCCAGCGCAACGGACCGACCTCCCGGATCGGCCCGCGCGGCCAAAAATCCAGACAAAACATGGACATAGAGCATGCGAGATGGTCCGAACCGGAGATAGATTCCGGGCATTCTGCCAGAAATCCCGACATCTTGGGTTGCGGATGTCTCGATGTCTAGCTTTTGTCCAGATATTACTCCTGCGAGCGTCCCTGGACTCGCCCCGCTGCCAACCCCACTGGCGCCAGCCAGTGTCAGCCACTGGAGCCCCGACATGCGTGACGACCTTCGAATCCTCGCCCTGGCCCTCGTCGCGAGCCTCGCCCTCGCCACCGCCGGCCCCGCCGCGGCCAGCACCGCCGAGCTGCAGGTGATCCACAACGCCGCCGACCCCGCGGCCGCCGTGGTGGACATCTACGTGAACGAGGAACTGACCCTCGACGACTTCGCCTTCCGGACCGCGACGCCGTTCCTCGAGGTCCCCGCCGGCGTGGAGCTGCGCGTGGGCGTCGCCCCGGCGGACAGCGACGGCCCCGGCGACATCCTGGCCACCATCCCGGTGACCCTCGCGGCGCACGAGCGTTACGTGGCCGTCGCCAACGGCGTGCTCGATCCGGCGGCCTTCGCCGCCAACCCCGACGGCCGCGAGATCGGGTTCACCCTCCTGGCCGCCGACGGCATCCGCACCCGCACCTTCCCCGGTCTGGTCAAGGTCAAGCCCCTGCACGGCGCGAGCGATGCGCCGGCCGTGGACATCAAGGCCCGGACCCGCTTCGGCGACCTCACGCTGTGGGACCACCTCGCCTACGGCGACTTCGGGGCCTACCGTACCGTGTTCGCCACCAGCTACGAGCTGATCGTCACGCCCGCCGGCGCCGATGCCGTGGTCGCCTCCTTCCACGCCGACCTCGGTGCCGCCAGCGGCGGCGCCGCCGTGGTCCTGGCCAGCGGCTTCCTCGATCCCGCCGCCAACCAGGGCGGTGCGGGCTTCGCCCTGCTCGCCGTCCTGCCCGACGGCACCGCCCTGACCCTCGAGCCCGCCGACGCCACGGCCCGCGTGCAGGTGGTCCACAACTCCCCCGACCCGGCCGCCGCCGAGGTGGACGTCTACATCGACGACGCGCTCGCCCTCGACGACCTCGCCTTCCGCGCCGCGACGCCCTTCCTGGACCTGCCGGCCGGAGTGGAGCTGCGCCTGGGCATCGCGCCGGGCAACAGCAGCGGCCCCGAGGACGTGATCGCCGAGTTCCCCGTGACCCTGGCCAACGCCGAGACCTACGTGGTCATGGCCACCGGCGTGCTCGATCCGTCGGCCTTCGCCCCCAACCCCGAGGGCCGGGACACCGGGTTCACCCTGGCCGTCCGCTCCGGCGTGAACGAGGAGGGCCTCCTGCGCCGCGCCCGGCTGCAGGCCTACCATGGCAGCCCGGACGCACCCAGCGTGGACGTCCGCACCCGCATCTGGAACTGGAGCCGCGTGCTGGTGGGCGACCTCGGCTACGGCGAGTTCCAGGGTCCGGCCGCGGTCTGGCCCCGCAACTACGACCTCGACGTCACCCCCGCGGGCGATCCGGAGACGGTGGTGGCGAGCTTCGAGGCCGATCTGCGCGGCCTGGCCGGCGGCGCGGCGGTGGTCTTCGCCAGCGGCTTCCTCGATCCCGCGGCCAACCAGGGCGGCGCGGCCTTCGGTCTGTTCGCGGCCCTGCCCGACGGCACCGTGCTCGCCCTGCCGGCCAGCAGCGGCGGTGGCGGCGATCGCGGCCACGACCTCGTGGCCAAGGCCGCCGGCGACCTGCCCGCCCGCCTGGTCGGCGAGCAGAACTACCCCAACCCCTTCAACCCCCAGACCACCATCGCCTACAGCCTGCCCCGCGACACGCAGGTGCGGCTGCAGGTGTTCGACGTGCGTGGCCGTCTGGTCCGCACCCTGGCGGAGGGCGCCCAGCCCGCCGGCAGCCACACCGTCCTCTTCGACGGGACCGGCCTCGCCAGCGGCACCTACTTCTACCGTCTGGACGCGGGCGGCGAGGTGGTCACGCGCACCATGACCCTCGTGAAGTAGCATCCCTTCGCTGCCGGTCCGGCGGCCGCCGCGCGCCTCGTCGCGCGGCGGCCCCGGGCCGGTCTTGCCTGCTGGGCTGCGGCGGCGATCTTGTGCGCGAGTCATCGTCACCGCCGACCGGAGCCGCCCCATGACCCGTCATCACCGTGATCGCCGCCCGCGCCGGGGCCAGCCCCGCCCCTCCCGCCTGGTCGCGCCCCTGGCGCTGGTCCTGATCGGGGCCACCGCCAGCCTCGCCGCCGGACGGCCCGGACCTTCCCCCGAGGCGACCGGGTCCGCCGTCCCGGCGGTCACCGACTCGTTCATCGTCGTCGGCGGCGACACGCTCTTCGTGGTCGCGCCCGTGGCCGTCCCTGGCGACCGCGTGGCCGCCGCGCTACCCGGCGCCACGCGCCCGGTGGCCGTCCAGGATGCCGACGCGCTGGCGACCGCGCCCGTGCGGGCCATCCCCGACGCCCTGGCCACCGAGGCCGCGGTGGTCACCGGCCAGCGCCAGGCCTGGGGCGTGCAATCCGACCTCTCCATCCGCGGCTCCACCTTCGAGCAGGTCCGCGTGCTGCTCGACGGCGTCGACGTCTCCGATCCCCAGACCGGCCACCACAGCCTGAACCTGCCCCTGGCGCTGCAGGACATCGCCCGGGTGGAGATCCTGCCCGGCCACGGGTCCCTGCTGCTCGGCGGTGGCGCCCCGGGCGGCACGGTGAACGTGATCCCGGTGGCGCCCGCGCGTGGCACCGTGGGCGAGGTGGGCGCCATGGGGGGCCCGGACGGGACGTGGGCGGTCCGCGGCAGCGTGGATCTCTCCCTCGACGACCCCGCCCCCGCGGCCGTGGAGCCGCGCTCGCCCATCGGCGACCA
>JAASSM010000486.1 GCA_021767885.1 bacterium
GTCTCCGGCGTGCGCGGCTCCACCAGCAGGATGTTCATGCGGTCCCGTTTCGCCCGGATGGACGGCCCCCCTCCGTGACCGAAACCCGGCGACAATGTAACATCAAAATCCGCGAGACCAACGGGCGCGCACGCGAGCACCTGGCGCGAGCGCGCGGGAGCGCGCCACATCGGCATGTCGCTGGTGCGGTACGGCGACCGAGCACCTGGCGCGAGCGCGCGGGAGCGCGACAGGGCGGACGCGAAGATCCCGCTTGCGCGCGCCCGAGAAACACGTACCTTTGATCCGGGACTGGCGACAGCGCCAGTCTTGTTTTGCAGGCGGGCGGCCCGCGCCGATGATGGCCACGACGCCGCTCCCTCACGTCTCAAGGAAGTGTTCATTTGAAGAAGATCTATGTGGGCAACCTCAGCTTCAACAGCGACGACCACGACCTCGCCGCCATCTTCTCGCCCCACGGCGAGGTGGCCAGCGCCAAGGTGGTCCTCGACCGCGACACCGGCCGTTCCCGGGGCTTCGGCTTCGTGGAGATGGCCGACGACAACGCCGCCATGCAGGCCATCGAGGCCATGAACGGCAAGGAAGTCGACGGCCGCGCGCTGACCGTGAACGAGGCCCGCCCCCGCGAGCCGCGCCGCACCTCCCGCTGGTAGCACGGCGCCCCCGGGCCCGACGGCCCGGGAAGTCGCGTGACGCCACGGCCCCGCTCTCCTCGGAGAGCGGGGCCGCGTCTTTTCCGGCCAGGTCGCGCAGCGGCGCGGTCAGCGGGGCTCGGTGTCCACGTCGTCGGGGAGGTCGCGGAGCTCGGCGTCGTCGGCCTCCTCGGGCTCGATCACCTCGCCGAACTCGTTGACCATGGCGATCTCCGGCCCCTTGCCGGCGCCGGTCTCCTTGCGCTCCTGCTTCCGCGCGAGCTTCTCTTCCTTCTTCTTCTTCTTGGCGAGTTCCTTCTGCCGCTTCTGGAAACTGAACTGGCTCCTGGCCATGGCATCCTCCTCTGGTCTTCTGCGGTCGGGTTCCCGATCCCTCTAGGCGAAGCGTGGCGCGCGGCGGCGGCTCACCGTGCGGCGGCGGCTGCCGAGGCCGCGCCGGCCGCTGGGCTTGCGTTCCTCGCGCGGGGCGAGCAGCAGCCGCGGCGTGAACCCCTCGTAGTCGAAGTCCGGCAGCACACGCTGCTCCACCGGCTCGCCCAGGCGGTCCTGGATGTCCCGCACCAGCAGCGTGTCGGCGGGCGAGGCCAGGCTCAGGGCCTCGCCCGTCCGCTCGGCGCGGCCGGTGCGGCCCACGCGATGGGTGTAGCCCTCGAGGGTGTCGGGCATGTCGTAGTTGATCACCGTCTCGATCTCGCTGATGTCGATGCCGCGGGCGGCGATGTCGGTGGCCACCAGGACGTCGTACCGCCCCTTGCGGAAGCCCTCCATGGCCACCTGGCGCTGGCCCTGCGTCATGTTGCCCTGCATGGCGGCCACGCTGTGGCCCTCGCGGGCGAGGACCAGCGCCAGCACCCGCGCCCGGTCCTTGGTCTTGGTGAAGATGAGGGTCCGCTCGCGGCCCAGGTGCTTCAGCAGGGCCACCAGGAACGCGCTCTTGCGCGACTCGGACACCGGGTAGAACGCCTGCGAGACCGTGACCGCGGGCTGCGACTGGCCGATGCTCACCTCCACCGGCGCGATGAGCATGCTGTCGGCCAGGCCCCGGATCTCCCGGGGCATGGTGGCCGAGAAGAAGAGGCTCTGCCGGTTGGTGGGCAGCAGGCCCAGGATCTCGCGCAGGTCCGGCAGGAAGCCCATGTCGCACATGCGGTCGGCCTCGTCGAGGACCAGGACCTCGATGCCGGAGAGGTCGATGTTGCCGTCGCCGTGGATGTCCAGCAGCCGGCCGGGGCAGGCCACCACCACCTCCATGCCGCAACGCAGCTTGCGCGCCTGCGGTTCCTTGCCCACGCCACCGTAGACCGCGGTCACGCGGATGTCGGTCTGCCGGGCCATCTCGCGCGTGGCCTGGCAGATCTGCTCGGCCAGCTCGCGCGTGGGCGCCAGCACCAGGGCGCGCACGGCCCCCCGGGAAAGCTCGCGGGGGCTGTCCAGCAGCCGCTGCAGGATGGGAAGCATGAAGGCCGCCGTCTTGCCGGTGCCGGTCTGGGCGACGCCGATCACGTCACGGCCGGCGCCGACCTCGGGGATGGCGGCGGACTGGATGGGCGTGGGCTGGGTATAGCCCATGGCCGCGATGCCGGCCTGGAGGCGGGGATCGAAGGCGAAGTCTCGGAATGTCAAACCTGAGTGCTCCTTGGCTCCGTTGAGCCAAGGGTCTCTCAGCTCGACAGATCTCGCGGGTGACTCCGCGAACCGGGTCCGGGCGGAGGTGTCCGGACCGGCTTGCTCTTCCATACATAATCCCTCAGCAAGGTTTACGCCAGGATTTCGCTGGTGGCGCGGGAAGATTCTGCCTAAGCGTGGGGGAGAGAGGCCGGCCCCGCCGGCCGCGAGACGGCGGCGGAGCGGCCCAGTGCACCTGCGACCGAAAGGAGCCGCCGCATGAGCGCGATCGATCGCCGCACCGTGAGCGAACTGGCCGCCACCACCGGCCCCGGCAGCCTGGTGAGCATCTACATGCCCACCCACCGCGCCGGCCGGGAGATCCGCCAGGGGCCCATCCGCCTGAAGAACCTGCTGCGCGAGGCCGCCGAGCAGCTCGAGCGGGCGGGCATGACCGGCACGGAGGCCCGGGAGCGGCTGGCGCCCGCCACCGCCCTGCTCGAGCAGGGCTCCTTCTGGGAGCACCAGAAGGACGGCCTGGCGCTGTTCATCGGTCCGGACGGTCTGAAGGAGTTCCGCTGCGCGCGCCATTTCGACGAGCTCTGCTACGTCCACGACCACTTCCACCTCAAGCCCCTGCTGCCGCTGCTCCGTCGCGAGACCAGCTTCCACCTCCTGGCACTGA
>JAASSM010000487.1 GCA_021767885.1 bacterium
CTTCTCCACCGACCGGCGCAAGTTCATCATCGCCGACTGCCCGGGCCACGAGCAGTACACCCGCAACATGGCCACCGGCGCGAGCACGGCGAACCTCGCGGTGATCCTCATCGACGCGCGCCTCGGCGTGATCACCCAGACCAAGCGCCACAGCTTCATCTGCTCGCTGCTGGGCATCAAGCACGTGGCGGTGGTGATCAACAAGATGGACCTGGTGGACTGGTCGCAGGACGTCTACGAGAAGATCCGCCGCGACTACAACGCCTTCGTCGCGCGCCTCGACTTCTCGGACATCCACTTCTTCCCCGTCTCCGCCCTGCTGGGCGACAACGTGGTGGAGAAGAGCGCCCACATGTCCTGGCACGACGGTTCCACGCTCCTGCACCATCTCGAGTCGGTGAACATCGCCACCGACCGCAACCTGGTGGACATGCGCTTTCCCGTGCAGTTGGTCGTGCGCCCGCACCTGGACTACCGCGGCTACGCCGGCACCGTGGCCTCCGGGATCCTGCGCCCCGGCCAGCGGGTGATGAGCCTGCCCTCCCGGCGGACCTCCACCATCACCAGTGTCGAGACCGCGGCCGGACCGGTGACCGAGGCGTACCCGCCCATGGCCGTGACCGTGCGCCTGGCCGACGAGATCGACGTCTCCCGCGGCGACATGCTCGCCCCGGTGAACAACCTGCCGCGCCTGGGCCACGAGCTGGAGGCCATGGTGGTCTGGATGCACCAGACCCCCGCCCGCGGGGGACAGACCTACCTCATCAAGCAGACCACCAACGTGGTGCCCGGCGTGCTCTCGGACATCCGCTACCGCATGGACGTCAACGATCTGCGTCGCCTGCCGGACGACGTCACCGAGCTGGAGCTCAACGAGGTGGGCCGCGCCCGCTTCACCCTGCACCGGCCGCTGGCCTTCGACTCCTACCGCAAGAACCGCGTCACCGGCGCCTTCGTGATCATCGACCGCATCACCAACGTGACCGTGGGCGCCGGCATGATCGTCGACCGCCCCGTCCAGGAGACCGACACCGGCCCGCGCAGCCAGAACATCAGCCGCACCCGCGGCGCGGTCACCCGGGCCGACCGCGAGGCACTCCTCGGCCAGCAGGGCCACACGCTCTGGCTGACCGGCCTGAGCGGCAGCGGCAAGTCCACCATCGCCACCGAGCTGGAGCAGCGCCTGACCGGGAGCGGCCGCCTCTGCTGCCTGCTCGACGGCGACAACGTGCGCCACGGCCTGAACCGCGACCTGGCCTTCAGCCAGGCCGACCGCTCGGAGAACATCCGCCGCGTGGCCGAGGTGGCCCGCCTGATGAACGAGGCCGGCGTGATCGTCATCGCCGCCTTCATCAGCCCCTACCGGGACGACCGCCGCCGCGCCCGCGAGATCGTCGGCCAGGCGCACTTCAGCGAGGTCTTCGTGGACGCGCCGCTGGACGTGTGCGAGGACCGCGACCCGAAGGGGCTGTACGCCAAGGTGCGGGCCGGCGAGATCCCCCAGTTCACCGGCGTGACCGATCCCTACGAGGCCCCCGAGAACCCCGACCTGCGCCTGGACACCGCCCGGCAGGACATCACGGTGAGCGTGGAGACCGTGCTCGCCTCCCTGCGCGACCGCGGCGTGATCCCGGCCTGAGGCCCGTCGCCATGCCGTCCCTCGCTGCCACCGTCAAGCAGGCCCTCACCGCCACCGTCGCCCACTGGCGCGACGCCGACCTCGCCGAGTTCGAGGCCGTGGAACGGGGCCGTCCCGGGGAGCTGGAGCTGCTCCTCGAGCCGCAGACCGAGGCCGAGCTCGCGGCCCTGGTCCGGGCGCTCCGCGCCCACCACGTGCCCACCGCCACCATCGCCGGCCAGTCCGGGCTGGTGGAGGCGCAGCGGCCCCACGGCGTGGCCATCCTGATGACCCGGTTCGACGGCATCGGCGAGCTGACCCTGGCCGACGGCACGACGGTCCCGCCGGCGGAGTTCGCCAGCGTGCCGGAGCGGTTCCCGCTGGCCGCGCGCCGCGGCGCCACCCTGCGCGTGGGCGCCGGCGTGGCCATCGACGCCATCAACGCCGCCCTCGCGCCGGCCGGCCTGAAGCTGCCCATCGTCATGGGCTCGAGCGCCAGCGCCACCGCCGGCGCCTGCGCGGCCAACGGCTCGGCAGGCGCCAACGCCATCCGCTACGGCACCGCCGCGGACATGGCCGTCGAGGTGCGCGGGGTGCTGGGCACCGGCGAGGTGGTGGCGCAGACCGTGCCTCGGCGCGAGCCGGTGACCGACCCGCAGGCGTGCGTCATCCGTTCGGACCGCTTCCTGCTCGGCGACTGCCTGGCCGGCTCCCAGGGCGCCCTCGGCCTGATCACCGAGGTGGTCTACCAGGTCCATCCCGTGGCGCAGGACCAGGCCGTCGCCCTGTTGCCCGTGCCGGACGTGGCCACCGCCACCCTGGTGCGCGAGCAGCTCCAGGCCCGCTTCGACCGCCCCGGCACCGCGCTGGAGCTGTTCGAGCTGATCCGCCGCGAGACCCTCGAGCGCGCCCTCGCCCACGCCGAGGAGACGCTCCGCGAGGGCACGCGCGAGGCGCCTTACTACGCCCTGGCCCTGCTGACCAGCGAGGAGGCCACCGCGGCGTCCATGTTCGGCTCGGCCTTCGTGGAGGAGGCGGTCACGTTCCTGATGACGGAGGCCGCCGCGCCCGGCGGCGCGCTGCTCTACGAGCACGGCGACTTCGACTTCGATCACGACCCACACCGTCTGCTCACCGTGCGCGAGGCCTGCTCGGAGATGAGCCGGCTGCTGCCCAAGCAGTCCTACGACGTGGTGGTCCCCCTCGCTCGCCTCGAGGCGTTCGTGGCCGACCTCGAGCAGGCCGTGGCGAGGCACTTCGACGGCCTGCTGCTGAGCGTCTTCGGCCACGGCGGCGTGGGCGC
>JAASSM010000013.1 GCA_021767885.1 bacterium
CTCACCTCGCCGATGAACTCGGCCCAGCTGCGGATGGAGACCAGCTCGCCGTCCGGGTCGGCGAGGATCGCATTGGCCTCCTCCATGTCCACCATGAGCTCGGGGCGCGCGGGGATCGGGACCCCGAACTCGCGCACCGGCACCGGTGCGAGGGTCGCGGTGCTCAGCTCGCCGCCGGCCCGCTCCCAGGCGCCCAGGCCGCCGTCCAGGACGCGGACGTCCTTCACCCCCGCATAGAGCAGGATGGCCGCGGCGCGCATGGCCGCGATCTGGCCGGCCTCCATGCCCGGATCCGGCTGCTCCATGCTCGGCTGGCCGCAGCGCCCGTAGAGGACCACGGTGGTGTCGTGCCGGATGCCCAGGCCACGGAGCGCCGCCTCCAGTTCGCCGGGAGTCCGTCGGTTCCAGAAGTCGGGTTCCTCGAGCGCCAGCGTGTCCAGATGGATGGCGCCGGGGATGTGCCCCCGCCGGTAGTCGGCGGCGTTGTCGAAGTTCACGTGCGCGATCACCGGGGCGGTGGCGGGCGGCGCGACCACCGGCACGCCGGACTGGACGCCGCTCAACCACTGCGGCGGCACCAGGTGCCACCAGCGGGCCAGGCGGGCCAGGGGGCGCCGGGAGTCGGCGGCCCACGCCGGCTGCCCGCCCTCCAGGATCGCCACGTGACGCCGGCCGAGGTCCGCCAGGCGCCGGGCCGCCGCCCGGGCGTGGTCCTCGTCGAGGCCGCAGACCACCACGGCGGTGTGGGTGGCGACTCCCTTCTGCGCCAGGTCGGCCCGGACCGCGTCGGCCGGGAAGGTCGTGAGCCAGTCGAGGGGGAAGGGGCGCGCCCCGGGGATGTGGCCGCCGCGTTCGGTGTCGCCCAGGGGCCAGCCGTTGTAGGCGGCAAGGGGGCGGACGTCCAGGATGGTGTGCTCGGGGCCCAGGTCGGCGGGAGCGATGATCGCGTGCGGCATGACGACCCCCTCGGATCGGCGTATCGGCGGTGACGGGACTCGACGGACCCACCGTACGTACCGGCGCCCCAGGCCCCCATGGGGGGAGGTCTCATCGCCCGATCGGGCGAGACCGGGTTTCGCCCGCGCCCCCTGGCCGCGCGCCGTGACCGACCTGTGTTGTGTGGGAACCGAGCCGGCCGGGCGGCGTCACGCCGCGTGCGTCGCCTGCCATCCACCACCAGGAGGTCGCCATGAGGAGCGAACCAGCCCGCGCGGTCCCGTCCGCCACGTCGGCGCCGTCACGCGGTCCCCACGCCGACGGCCCGCTCGCCACGTTCCTGGCCGATGTCCTCCAGGGCCTCGATGGCCGGCCCCGCACCTTGCCCTGCAAGTACCTCTACGACGCCCGTGGCTCGGCCCTCTTCGAGCAGATCTGCGAACTGCCCGCGTACTACCCCACCCGCACCGAGCTGGGGATCCTCCGCGACCATGCCGCGGAGGTGGCGGAGCACCTCGGTCCCCGCTGCCTGCTGGTGGAGTACGGCGCCGGAGCGGGCATCAAGACGCGGCTGCTGCTGGACGCCCTGCGCCGGCCGGCTGCCTACGTGCCCATCGAGATCTCCGCCGCGACCCTGGCGACCACGGCGCAGATCCTGGCCGACCGGTTCCCGGAACTGGAGGTGCTCCCGCTCTGCGCCGACTACACCGCCGAGCACGCGCTCCCGGCGCCGCGCCGTCCGGTGCGCCGCCGGGCCGCCTTCTTCCCGGGCTCGACCATCGGCAACCTGGACCCCGGCGAAGCGCAGGACTTCCTCGTCCACGTCGCCCGGCAGATGGGCCCGGGCGGGGCCCTGGTGATCGGCGTGGATCTGCGCAAGGATCCGGCCATCCTCGCCGCGGCCTACGACGACCCCGCCGGCGTCACCGCCGCCTTCAACCGGAATCTCCTGCGTCGCCTCCAGCGCGAGCTGGGCGCACGCCTGGACCCCGAGGGCTTCCGGCACCGCGCCATCTGGAACCCCGAGGCCAGCCGCATGGAGATGCACCTCGAGAGCCGCGCGGACCAGGTGATCGAGGTCGTCGGTCATCCCATCGATCTGCATGCCGGAGAGACCATCCACACCGAGAACTCCTACAAGTACACCATCGAGGGTTTCACGGACCTGGCCCGCGGCGCCGGCTGGCAGCCACGGGCGGTCTGGACGGACTCCCGGCGGCTGTTCAGCGTGCATCAGCTGACGGTGGCTGGTCCGGACGGCTGAGCCCCGGCGATCGTTTGCGCCACGGTGCGGCGTCGACCGGCGACAACCGGCGACCGGGGAGGTACACTCGCGTCCGGATCATCCCCGCTGGACCCGCAGACGAGAGGACACCCCCGTGCCCGGCCTGACCATCGAGATCGCCCGCGGGGGCGTCACCGTCCGCCGCGCGCGCGGCGAGGAGGTGGCCAGTTGTTCGCCGCCGTGATCCTCACCGCCGGGCGCTCCCGCCGCGCCGGCGTCTTCAAGCCCGCCCACGTGCATCGTGGGCGGCCCCTGCTGCTGCACGCCATCGCCGGCCTGCAGCGCTGGCGCGCGCCCGTCCTGGTGGTGACCGGCTTCCGCCACGCGCTGATCGCCGGCATGCTCGCCGGCCGACCCGGCGTGGTCACCGTGCGCAATCCCAACCCGGAACACGGCATGTTCTCCTCGGTCCGCACCGGCGTCGCCGCCCTCCCGGACGCCCTGACCGGCTTCTTCGTGCTGCCGGCCGACTGCCCCTTCGTGGCACCCCGGACCCACGCGGCGCTCCTGGCCGCCTTCGCACGTCACGGGTCCGCTCGCCCGGTGATCCCCGTCCACGCCGGCCGCGGCGGTCATCCGGTGCTCCTGCCCGCCAGCGCCCGCCAGACGATCCTGGCTGCACCCCCCGGGGCCACCCTGCGCGCCGTGCTCGGCGACCTCGCCCCGGAGCGCCTGCCGGTGGACGACCCCGCCGTCCTCACCGATCTGGACACGCCGGCGGATCTGCGCCGTCTCCGCTGACGGTCGCCGCAAATTGACTTTCAGCGATCATGGGTGGTAGGATCGCGCCTCGCCGCGACGGCCTCCGCTCACGCCCAGCCCCGGGAGCCGAGAACCCATGTCCGACGACCATCACGATCGCCGCGGATCGCCCCCGACCGCGCCCGCTTCCCGCCCCACCGACCCCTCTCCCACGCCCCCCGCGTCAGCCGCTCCCCCCTCATCCACCGCGCCGCCGCCCGAGGGCGTCTCACGCCGGGCGTTCCTGAAGACCATGGGCCTGGGCTCGGCCGCCATCGCCGCCAGCGGTGGTGTCGCCCACGCCGAGCCCGCCGCCGTCGCGCCCGAGCAGCTGCAGCGGATCGTGCTGACGGTGAATGGTCGTCCCCGGAGCCTGCTGGTGGAGGCGCGCTGGACGCTGCTGTTCGTCCTGCGCGAGCAGCTGGGCCTGACCGGGACCAAGATGGGGTGCGAGCGCGGCGAGTGCGGCGCCTGCACCGTGCTGCTGGACGGCGTGCCACGCTACGCGTGCCTGACCCTGGCGGTGGAGGCCGTCGGCCACGAGATCACCACGCTGGAGGGGCTGCTCGACGGCGAGGAGCTGGGCCCGGTCCAGCGCGCGTTCGTCGAGCACGACGCCTACCAGTGCGGCTACTGCACGCCCGGCCAGGTGATGGCCGTCGAGGGTCTGCTGCGGGCCAACCCCTCGCCGGACCTCGAGCAGATCCGCGTGGGCGTCAGCGGCAACCTCTGCCGCTGCGGCGCCTACGCCAACATCTTCCGCGCCGCCCAGGCCGCCGCCGCGGCGGGCCGCGACGCCGCGGGCGAGCCTCGAGGAGGCCAGTCATGAGCCCCCGCGACGACGACGCCACCGCGGCCCGGGACGAGCGCGACCGCCTCTACCACGAGCAGGGAGTCACCCTGCCGGAGACCCCGCCGCCGAGCACCGAGCCGCCGCCCTGGCGCGAGACCCGGGTGGTGGGCGACCGCCGCTCGCGCGTCGATGGCTACGAGCGGCTCAGCGGCGCGGCCGTCTACCCCTCGGACATGCAGCTGCCCGGCATGCTGCACGCGGCCTTCCTGCGCTGCCCCCATCCGCACGCGCGGTTGAAGTCCCTGGATACGCGCGCCGCCCGCAGGCTTCCCGGCGTCCACGTGGTCATCGACGACGGCACGCCCGAGGCCCGCATCGACTGGGACTACCAGGGCGGTCAGGGCGGCCGGCTCTTCGACCCGCACTGCCGCTTCGAGGGCGCCCCGGTGGCCGCGGTGGCCGCCGAGACGCCCTACCTGGCCCACGAGGCCCTGCGCGCGATGACCGCGACGTGGGAGGTGCTCCCCCACGTCAGCGACGTGCGCGACGCCAGCGCCGAGAATGCCCCGCAGATCCGCGACGGCGGCAACCGCATCGGCGAGCCGCGGATCTACTCGCGCGGCGACCTGCAGGCGGGCTTCGCCGCGGCCGACGCGGTCCGCGAGCGCAGCTTCCACACCGCCTGCGAGCTGCACACGCCCCTGGAGCTGCACGGGTGCGTCGCGAGCTGGGACGGCGCCGATCTGACCATCTGGGAATCCACCCAGGGCTGCTTCCGCGTCCAGGAGCAGGTGGCGGGGTACCTCGACCTGCCGCTGTCGCGCGTGCGGGTGGTGGGCCACTACATGGGCGGCGGCTTCGGCAGCAAGCTGGAGACCGGGAAGTACGCCGTGGTCGCAGCCCTCCTGGCCCGGCGCGCGGGCCGGCCGGTGAAGCTGGTGCTGACCCGCGAGGAGACCATGCTGGTCTGCGGCAACCGGCCGGCCAACGTCATGCACGTGAAGGCCGGCGTGAAGTCCGACGGCACCCTCACCGCCCTGGAGTTCACCGCCAGCGGCAGCGGCGGCTTCTGGCGCAGCGGCACCGGCCTGGTGGACTGGCTGGCCAGGGACCTCTACACCTGCCCCAACGTGCGCACCGAGGTCACCGACTGGGCCATCAACGCCGGCAACCAGCGACCCTTCCGCGCGCCGGGCCACCCCCAGGGGTCGTGGGCGCTGGAGCAGGTCCTGGACGAGCTGGCCGTGGCCATCGGCATGGATCCGGTGGAGCTGCGCCTGCGCAACGTGCCGGCCGAGAGCCAGGCCCGCGGCGGCGTGCCCTACTCCTCCACCGGCCTGGAGGAATGCCTGCGCCGCGGTGCGGAGGAGTTCGGCTGGTCCGAGGCCCGCGAGCGGACCCGCGAGGGTCGCGAGGCCTGGCAGCAGGCGCGCCGCGAGGGTCGCCAGCCCCGCGAGCACGTGCTGCGCGGCGTGGGTGCCGGCGCCTGCGTCTGGGCCGCCGGCGGCGGCGGTCCCCCCGCCACGGTGCTGGTGCGCATGTACGCCGACGGCAGCGTCTCGCTGAACATGGGGGCCGCCGACATCGGCACCGGCACCAAGACGGTGATGGCCTCCATCGTGGCCGAGGAGCTGGGCGTCCGCCTGGAGACCATCCAGGTGGAGAACGCCGACACCGGCACCACCGCCTTCAGCGGCCCCAGTGGCGGCAGCAAGACCGTGCCCACCGACGGCCCGGCCACCCGCGACGCCGCCGTGGCGGTGAAGCAGCAGCTCCTGGAATGGGCGGCCGAACAGCTCGGCGTCGAGCGGGCCCGGCTCCGCCACGCGGGCGAGACCATCGTGGTCGACGGCAGCGACCAGAGCGTGAAGGTCACCGAGCTGGAGCGCCTGCGCCGCCGCCGCAGCGTGGTGGGCGTGGGCCACCGCGGCCCGAACCCCGAGGGCCTGGCGGTCTGCCCCTTCGCCGCCCACTTCTGCGAGGTGGAGGTGAACACCCTGACCGGCGAGGTGCGCGTCCTGCGCTTCCTGGGCGCCCAGGACAGCGGCCGGGTGATGAGCCGCAAGACCTACGACAGCCAGGTCTACGGCGGCATCGCCATGGGCATCGGACTCGGCCTGACCGAGCAGCGGATCCTGGACCGCGGCCAGACCGGCAAGCTCTGCAACAAGAGCTGGCACGACTACAAGCTGCCCACGGCCATGGACGTCCCGGCGGACATCGTGTCCCTGCCCATCGAGATGCAGGACGACCGCTGCAACCTCATCGGCGCCAAGGGTCTGGGCGAGCCCGTGACCATCCCCACCGCGGCGGCCATCGCCTGTGCCATCACCGACGCCTGCGGCGTCCCGGTGCCCGACTCGCCGGTCACGCCCGACCGCATGCTCACGCTGCTGAAGGAGGCCGGCCCATGATCCCCAGCATCGCCTACCTCCGTGCCGAGACCCTGGACCAGGCCCTGAAGAACCTGCAGGAGCGCCCCGCCTGCGTGCACGCCGGCGGCAGCGATCTGATCACCTGCCTGCGGGACGGCACGGTGGACTGCGGGACGGTGATCTCCATCAGCGGCCTGCCCGACCTGCACGGCATCCGTCGCGGTCGCGACGACGGGGGCCTGAGCGTGGGGGCCCTGACCACCATCACCACCGTCGGCAACGATCCCGATCTCGGTTCGCGCTATCCCGCCCTGGCCGCCGCCGCCCGCGCCGTGGGCAGCCCGCAGCTGCGCAACCAGGGCACCCTGGGCGGCAACCTCTGCCAGAAGCCCCGCTGCTGGTACTGGCGCGGCGACTTCCACTGCCTGCGCCAGGGGGGCGACACCTGCTACGCCATGGGCGGCCAGAACGCCGGCCACGCCATCCTGGGCCAGGACGCCTGCGTCTACGTCCACCCCTCCGACACCGCCGTGGCCCTGACCGCCTACGAGGCCCGGGTGCGCATCGCCGGCCCCCGCGGGGACCGCACGGTGCCGGTGGCGGAGTTCTTCGTCCTGCCCGAGGACGACCCCACCCGCGAGACCGTGGTCGGCCCGCAGGAGGTGGTCACCGCGGTGGAGCTGCCCGCCCCGCCCTCCCGACACCGGGGCGTCTACCGGAAGATCCGCGCCCGTGGCGCCTGGGACTTCGCCCTGGCCAGCGCCGCCCTGGTGATCGCCTTCGAGCAGGACGACGCCACCCGCCCCGTCCGCCGGGCCCGCGTGGTGCTCGGCGGCGTGGCCCCGGCGCCGTGGCGCGTGCCCGCCGCCGAGGCCGCCCTGCAGGGCCGGGTGCTCGGTCCAGACTCCATGGCCGCGGCCGCCGACGCCGCCGTGGCCGACGCGTCGCCCCTCGAGCACAACGGCTTCAAGATCGACCTGGTCCGCGGTATCCTCCAGGAGGAGCTGGCGAAGCTCACCGCCTGAGACGTCCGGCGCGCGGCCTGCCGCGCCAGCGAGGAAGAGAGACTCATGACCAACGGCACATCCTCCCGCAACGTGATCCTGGCCGGCCTGTTCTGGGGCGCGGTCTGGGGTCTGTACGAGGCCACCGTGGGCTACCTGGTGCACGCCTTCGTGCGCATGCCCGGCACCTCGGCCGTGCTGCTGGTGCCCTTCGCCGTGTACTGCATGGTGCGCGCGCTGCAGGGCGGCGGCAGCATCCGCGCTGCCGGCGTGGCCGCCGCCGTGGCGGCGAGCATCAAGCTGGTGGACCTGCTGCTGCCCAACCTCACGCCCCTGGCCGTGCTCAACCCGGCGGTGGCCATCGTCCTCGAGGGCCTGGCCTTCATGGGCGTGGCGCGCTGGCTGGCGCTGCCCGACCGCCGGCCCGCTCCCGGCAGCGCGGCCGCCGGCGTGCTCGCCTTCAGCCTGGGGTGGCGGGTGCTCTTCCTCGGCTGGTCGGCTGCGCTGGCGGCCGGCTGGTCCACCGGCATGCTGAACCAGGGGCTCCAGGGACCGCTGCTGGGGTTCCTGCTGCGCGACGGGCTGATGAGCGCGGTGGTGATCCTCGGGGTGCTGGCGGTGGCGCAGCGCGGCGGCCGTCTCGCCGCCCGCGGCCGGTCCGCACCCGGGGTGGCCGCCGTGGCGGTGGTCCTCATGCTCGCGGTGGCCGCCGAGGTGACCGTCCAGCTCCTGGGCTGAGCGCCATGCTGGACATCTACACCGAGATCGTGAACCTGCGGCGCGAGGGTCGCCCTGCGGTGCTGGTCACCGTGGTGGCCCGCGAGGGGCACATCCCCACCGAGCTGCAGTCCAAGATGCTGGTGGACGCCAGCGGCCGCCTGGCCGGCACCGTGGGCGGCGGCGCCATCGAGCACCATGCCCTGGCCGATGCGCAGACCGTCCTGGCCGGCGGCCAGCCCGTGCTCAAGGAGTACCTCCTGGACGACGCCCCGCCCACCGACGGCGACGTCGCCGAGCCCACCGGCATGATCTGCGGCGGCCGCGTCACCCTCTTCTACGAGGTGCTCGCCCCGGCCGACCGCGCCTACCTCTTCGGCGCCGGGCACGTCAACCGCGCGCTCTGCGAATACCTCGCCCCCCTGGGGTTCGCGGTCACCTTCCTGGACATCCGCCCCGAGCTGCTGGACGACCTCCCCGGACCGCACCGGCCGGCCCTCGCGGACTACGGGACGCTGCCACAGCTGCCGGACCTGGCCACGAGCTTCGTGGTCATCGCCACCCATTCCCACGACTGCGACGAGCAGGTCCTGCAGGCCCTGCTCGCCTCCGGCGTCCGGCCGCGCTACCTCGGCGTGGTGGCCTCCCGCCGCAAGCGCGAGCAGATGATCGCCCGCCTGAGCGAACGGCTCGGCCAGCCGCTGGACCTGGCCTGGGTCCACATGCCGGTGGGCCTGCACCTGGGCGGCAACACGCCGGCGGCGGTGGCCCTGTCCATCGCCGCGGAGATGCAGGCCTGCCGCCACGGCATCACCGGCCACCGGCACATGCGGGACCGCCGATAGCCCATCGCCGCTCACTCCCGGATCACGCGGTAGAACAGCTCGGCGTCCACGCCATCGCCGGGGCTGCGCAGGACCAGCGACTCCAGGTCCTGGCCGCCGGAGCGCAGACAAATGGCGCCCTCCTGGCTCTGCCAGCAGTCCTCCTCGGCGTCGTAGACGTAGGTGCGGGCCCGCCCGACGCTCGGCCCCAGACCGCCGCCGTCGTTCTCGATGTACTGCACGCGGACCCGCATCACACGCCCGTCGATGGCGGGGATCAGGCCGGTGAGCTCGAGATCCAGGGAGACGGTGTTCCCGTCGTTGACCTGGTACAGGACGTCCTCCACCGCGTCGAGTTCCACCTCCTCCTCGCCGCTGGCATCGCGCAGGCGCAGGGTGATGTAGAAGTCTCCGGGATTGGTACCGGCGTCGCCATCCTGGACCACCATCAGGTTGGTGGCCCGGACGCGGAACCGGGACAGCGGCACGGGCGTGATGGTCTGCTGTCCGTGATCGCTGATGTAGCCCACGGCATCGATGAGGAGCTGGTCCATCTCCGGGGTCCAGATGTCCTCGCCGCCGTAGGCGCCGGCCATGTTCCAGTGGATCGCCCGGCCGGTCTGGGTCCAGGCGACCACGGCGTGGCCGGAGCTGTTGCCGCGGATCAGCTGCGTGGCGCCCGCCTTGGGCTCGACCACCGAGAACTCGCCATCGGCACCGGTGGTGAACGTCGGCGGCAGGTTGGCCGTGACCGGATGGTTCGCCATCACGGTATAGGTCTCGCTCCCGCTGCTGTATTCGCCGGCGTAGCTCACCGGGATCACGTGCTGCAGGATCTGGTGGTAGTCGCTGCGATCGATGGAGTAGGTCAGCCACTCGGTGGTCAGCAGGCCGCCGCCACCGTGGACGAAGGAGACGATGGCCATCTCGCCGGCGTCGTCCATGTCGTTGCTGTAATCCGGTCCGGCGAGCACGATCACGGCATCGGCGTCGGCCAGGCCGTCGCCGGTGAACTCGTGGAACAGGCCGCCGTCGCGGACGTCGAAGCCGGCCCCGGCGAGGACCGCGCTGACGTGCTCCTCGGTGCCGCCGTCGCTGAGGACCAGGATCACCGGATCGCTGGGCCCCTCGGGAGCGGTGGGGCTGTCGTTGTCGTCATCGCCGCCACAGCCGGCCAGCGCGAGGGCGAGCAGGCCGATCAGGAGCAGGGCGAGGTGATGGGGCGAGCGCGAGGGGGTCATGGCTTGGTCCTCCGGCGAGGGTCAGGGGGTCCGGGCGCGGTCAGTAGAAGACGCGCAGGAGCCAGCGGAAACCGATCACGCCATCAGCCCCTCCTGCCGTCCACGTCTCACCCGCCGGTCCCCCGACGCACGAGCCGTTGACGGCGCACGGGCGCGCCCGTTTCGTGATATCATGGCCAAGAATCCCTGCTCTCAGGAGGTGTCCCCATGGTCCTTCTCGCCCACGGCCGCCGCCGCCGCGCGGCCGACCACGGTCGGCCCCGGGGCCTGGGCCCATCCCTTGGCCCCGCGATCTGCCTGTGCCTGTGCCTGATCCTCGCCGCACCCGTCGCCGCCCAGACCCTCGACGACGCCACCATCCTCGCCCTCGAGCTCGAGGGGCCCGACGGCGTGATCCGGCCCGACCCCGGCCTGGTCGCTGCCATCGACGCCGAGCTGGCCCTGATCCGGACCCAGCTGCCCCAGCTCGCCGCCATCCATGTCCTGCCTGCCTGGATCCCCGGCGAGCTCATGGTCCGCATGACCGAGGAGGCCCTCGCCGAGCTGCAAGCGGGCACGTTCACGGGATTCGACGCGCTCTTCGCCGAGTACCCCGTGGTCGACATGCACATCTACACCTTCATCCCGTGGGTGCACATCACCTTCGCCGAGCCGCTGCATCCGCTGAACCTGGCGCCGCTGGTGCTCGCGGTCGACGGCGTGACCGATGCCGAACCCAACGGCGTCGCCGGCGATGGACCCGACATCACCATCGCGGCGCTCGGGTCCTACACGTTCCGCTATGGCTGGGGGGATTGTCCGGCCGGTTGCATGTACAGCCACTACTGGGAGGTGGCCATCACCGACGGCGTGGCCACCGTGGTCCAGGAGTGGGGCGACGACGTCCCGGTGGCCGTGGAGGCCACCACCTGGAGCGCGCTGAAGGCCGGCTACCGCTGACGCCCTAGGGGCACTCCGCCCCGAGGTGCTGGGTGAAGACGACGATGTCCGAGAGGTCGATGGCGCCGTCCCAGACCAGGTCGCTGCGGAAGGGGGCGTCCGGGGCGACGAGGTCCTGGGCGAAGAGCGTCGCGTCGGTCAGATCGATGGCCAGATCGCCGCTGAGGTCCGGGCTGTTGAACCAGATGGGCAGCGGGGGGATCTCGCTGCCCATGGCGCTGGCCGGATCGCCCACCACCCAGATCTCGAGCAGGTCCTGGGACCAGCCGCCGGCCCGCGGCGCGTGCGAGAAGGTGGTCCAGCCGTCGGCGTCGGTGTCCGCGTCGGCGATCATCAGGTGATCCTGCTCGCAGCCGGTGGTCTGGCCATCGGGAGCCTGGAGCGTGAGGTACCAGTCCCAGAATCCCTCGAGGGGATAGAGCCAGCCGGTCTCGTCCACCAGCCAGATCTGCACGGCGATGGTGGCGTCCACCACCTGGCCGTCCACGGTCCGGGCCTGGGTGAAGTCCGGCCCCGAACCGTCGGGCACCACCATGATGCACACCGGCTCGGTGACGTCGCAGACCACCTCCTCCACGAAGGCGAGGGCCACGGCCGGGGCGGAGGAGGCGGCACCGAGCGAGAGGGCGAGCAGGACGAACGTGGCGGCGATGGGCGCGTGGCGGGCGAGGGGGCGAGATCGCATGGCTCTCTCCTGGTCGGGGCGCACTGATCGGGTGTTTTCATCATACGGCACGGCCGGTCGCGGGGCAACGCCCACCGTGTGCCCGCCAATCGCGATGAAACCTCGTGATCGCCCGATCCGTCCCTCCCCGGAGAGCCCGCCCGGATGTATTCCGGGACCACACGAGCGGAGAACGGAGCCCCTGGATGACCATCGACGTTCCCGCCGTCACGGTCTTCGTGGCGGTGACCACCTTCACCCCCGGCCCCAACAACATCCTCAGCGCCTCCATGGGCGCCATGCATGGCTACCGCCGGGCCGCCCCGTTCATGCTCGGCGTGGCGGCGGGATTCCTGGTCATCATGCTGCTGTGCGGGACGCTATCGTCGGTGCTGACGCGCCACCTGCCGGCCGTGGCGCCGGTGCTGCGCGTGGCCGGCGCGCTGTACATCCTGTGGCTGGCGGTGGGCGTCTATCGCGGCAGCCGGGCGTTCCTCGGGGACCAGGGCGCCACCGC
>JAASSM010000014.1 GCA_021767885.1 bacterium
CTGCCCGGCGATGAGCGACCGGGCGAGCACCTGCCCCCTGGCGACCGCGCCGGCGAGGGCGGCCGGCGGCGCCACGCCCGGCTGCGAGGGCATGGTGTCGGCATCCAGCCGGGGCTCGATGGTCCGGAAGAACCAGGCCCCGACGGCGAGCGCCCCGAGAGCCAGGACCACCAGGACCAGGAGCATGAGTTCACGCGGACGCATGGTGTTCTCCTGTCGCAGGGTTGGACGCGATCGCCGACGAGGGTCGCGCGGACGGCGGGCTCGGGGCAAGGAGAAACACGAGGTCGGCCGATGGTGCCGTCGCGCCCACCATCTGGTACCATCCGCCGGCCCCGACGCGGGCGCCGATCGACCGTCGCCGCCCACCACCGTGCTCGATGCGAGGAGGACGCCCATGTCCCGCCACCTGGCCGCGCTCGTCGCGGCGATCCTGATCCTGGCGACGGCCGCCGTCGCCGCCGACTCACCCGGGCCGACGCGCTGGCAGCAGCCGCCAGCGGACATCATGGAGGTCCTCCACGCCCCGCAGCTACCGTGGGTGTGGACCAACCCCACCGGCACCCACCTGCTGCTGGCCGACCCGGTGCTCTACCCGCCCCTGTCCGAGCTGGCCGCACCCATGCACAAGCTGGCCGGCCTGCGCGTCGACCCCACGCTCAACACGATCCACGGCCGCCACGGGGGCCTCGCGCCACGGCTGGTGCGGGTGACCGATGGCGAGACCGTCGCCATCGGGATCCCCGGGGGCGCCGAGGTGCACGACGTCGCCTGGACCGTGGACGGCGAGCGATTCGCGCTGACCGTGGCCCATGACGACCATCTCGGCCTGTGGGTCGGCGGACTGGACGGCGAGGTCACGAGGATCGAGGACGTGGCCGTCAACCCCCTGCTGGGCACGGCCGTCCGCTGGCTGCCGGACCAGGAGCGCCTGCTCGTGCGGCGGATCCCCGACCGCGGCCCGGTGCCCCCGGCCCCGGCCATCCCCGCGGGCCCGGAGATCCTCGAGGGCGTCGGTGCCACCGCCCGCTCCACCTACGAGGCCCGCAATCTCCTGGAGACCGCGCACGACGACCAGCTCTTCGCCTACTACACCTTCTCCGAGCTCGTGATCGTCGATCCACGGGAGAACCGCGTGCGGGTGATCGGCGAGCCGGCACCCTATACCACGGCCCGGTTCTCGCCGGACGGCGAGTACCTGCTGGTCGAGCGGCTGGTGGAGCCGTGGTCGCACGAGGTGGCCTACTGGCGCTTCGCCAGCGAGATCGCGGTCTGGAACGAGGAGGGCGAGCAGGTCGCGCACATCGCGTCCCTGCCCCTGGCCGACGCGGTGCCGACGCAGGGCGTGGCCGAGGGGCCGCGCCGACTCGACTGGCGCGCCACGGCGCCCCACACGCTGTACTGGGTCGAGGCCCTCGATGGCGGCGACCCCATGGCCGAGGTCCCGCACCGCGACCGGATCATGCGCCTGACCGCCCCCTTCGACGGCGAGGCCGAGGAGGTGTTCCGCGCCGAGCACCGGATCTACGGCAGCGGCTGGGGCGCGGAGGACGGCACCCTCATGTTCGTCCAGTACGAACGCATGCGGCGCTGGCTCTACGTCTGGCTGCTGGACGTCGAGGACGGCGCGTCGCGCGTCTGGTACGACCGTGACGTCAGCGACCGCTACGGCGATCCGGGCTTTCCCATCTTCCGGCCCCTGCCCAGCGGCCACATGGTGATGCACCAGGTGGGCGACGCGGTGTACTTCCAGGGCGACGGCGCGACCGAGCAGGGCGACCGGCCGTTCCTCGACCTGCGCGACATCGAGACCGGCGCGGTGGAGCGGCTGTTCCGCTGCCCGACCGACCGCTACGAGACCTTCGTGGACTTCGCAGGCGAACCGGATCGCTTCATCATCCGCTCGGAGTCGGCCACCGACGTGCCCAACTACCATCTGGCGACGCTCGGCGAGCGGATCGACACGCCCGCCGGCGAGGCGGACCGTGCCCACGACCGCGAGCCCATCACCCGCTTCGAGGATCCCACGCCGCAGCTGCGCGCGATCACCAAGCAGATCGTGACCTACGAGCGCGAGGACGGCGTCCCGCTCAGTTTCCACCTCTACCTGCCGCCAGGCCACGAGGAGGGCACGCGTCTGCCCACCGTGCTCTACGCCTACCCGCTGGAATACTCCGGTGCGGGCGTCGCCGGCCAGGTCCGTGGATCCAGCGAGCGTTTCACCCGCTTCCGGGGCCCCACGCACCTGTTCTTCCTGCTGCGCGGTTACGCGGTGCTCGATCAGACGGCCATGCCCATGATCGGCGACCCGGAGACCGTCTACGACACCTTCGTGCCCCAGCTCGTGGACGACGCCGAGGCGGCCGTGGCCAAGGCCGTGGAGATGGGCGTGGCCGACCCCGAGCGCATCGGCGTGATCGGCCACAGCCACGGCGGCCTGATGGTGGCCAACCTGCTGGCGCACACCGACCTGTTCGCCGCCGGGATCGCCCGTTCGGGCTCCTACAACAAGACCAACCAGCCGTTCGGCTTCCAGTCCGAGCGCCGGTCGCTCTTCGAGGCGCGCGACGCGTACATCGACCTGTCGCCGACGTTCTTCGCCGACCAGGTGAACGAGCCGGTGCTGGTGATCCACGGCGCCGACGACTCCAACCCCGGTACGCTCACCTACCAGAGCGAGGTCTTCTTCGAGGCGGTGCGGGGATCGGGAGGTACGGCGCGCCTGGTCCTGCTGCCCCACGAGGACCATGGCTACCGCGCCATCGAGAGCATCGAGCACGTGCTGTGGGAGCAGCTGGAGTGGTTCGAGAGGTACGTCAAGGACCACGGGGCGGTCGTCGGTCGCTGACCGGACGGCCACGATGCCACCACCGGCCCCGCGCGTCCCGGGCGACCGCCGCCGCGCGGGGCCGGGCTCCGTCGCCGACCCGCCCCCGCACGCGGCGGTGTGCGCTCAGCGGCCGCCGTCGCCGGACGCGGCCTCCGCCCCGGACGACACCTGCTCCAGCACGCCCTCGAGCAAGAACGGCGGCTTCTCGCCACCGGGCCCGGTGACGTAATGCTCCATCCAGCGCACCAGCCGGTGCGCGTAATCCAGCCGGGCCGCGGCCTTGCGGTTGCCGTGCCCCTCGCCCGGGTACCACACCAGACGCACCGGGGCCTGGTCCAGGGTCTTCAGGTAACGGTACATGATGAGCGACTGGCTCGGATGGACGCGGGTGTCCTCCTTGCCATGCAGGATCAGCAGCGGCGTCCGGTGCTTCTGCGCGTGGTAGATGGGGCTGCGCTCGCGATAGAAATTCCAGGCCTCCCAGGGCCAGCTGCGCGCGTGGACCAGGTACATCTCGTCCGGGATGTCGGTGGTGCCGAACTTGGAGATCTGGTCGCTGACGCCCACGAACATGACGCTGGCCTTGAAATGCTCGCTCAGCGCGGTGGCGCCCCAGGCGGCCGCGAATCCGCCGTAGCTGCCGCCGGTGATGCCCACCCGCTCGGCATCGACCAGGCCGCGGTCCGCCAGGGCCTGGACGCCGTCCACGAGATCGTCGAACTCGGCTCCGGCGTAGTCGCCCTGACCGGCCATGGCGAACTCCACGCCCCGGCCGGTGCTGCCGCGGTAATTGGGGTAGAAGACGGCGAAACCGCGGGCGGCCAGCGCCTGTCCCGGACTCACGTACCGCGTCAGCCAGCCGTTGCTGTAATGCGCCTCCGGCCCACCGTGGACCACCACGACCAGCGGCGCGCCGCCGTCCGGCACGCCTGTCAGGGGATGGATCAGCAGGCCGTCGATGCGCACGCCGTCGCGCGCCTCGTAGGAGACCGCCTCCTGCTTCGCGAGCCGGATCTCCTCGAGCCACGGATTGCTCCGGGACAGACGCGTGACCCGCCCCTCGCCGCGGCTCCAGCCATGGACCTCGCGTGGATGGCGGGGCGTGTCGGCGAGGAGCACGGCACGCCGGCCGTCGCGGGCGAGATCCAGCGAGTGCAGGGCCGGGCCACCGCGGTCCACCACCACGTTCGGCTCGCCGTCCAGCTCCTGGCGGACCAGGAAGGTCTCCACGCTCTCGTGGGCGACGTAGAGCAGGGTCTCGTCGTCCAGCCAGGCCACGGCGATGGCGTCGCCGCGCCAGTCCGGTCGCAGATCCCGGGGCTCGCCGCCGGCGGCCGGGACCACCATGAGGCGGCTGGCGTCGGGATCGTGCTGGTCGGCGCCGGCCAGCAGGGCGAGGCGCTCGCCATCGGGCGCCCAGGCCACCTGGCCGAGCTTGCCTCCGGTCCGGACGCGGCCCACCACCGTGCCGTCATCGGGGCGGACGGTGTGGACGGTGCGCCTCATGTAGTGGTCGTCGATGCGCGGCGTGGGCGCCAGCGCCACGGCCAGGTGTGCGCCGTCGGGGCTCCAGTGGAGCTCCGAGGCCGATCCCTCCAGCTCCAGCTGCCGGGCCTCGCCCGCGGCGAGGTCCTGGTCCAGCGGGGCGACGAAGACCCGGACGAACAGCTCGTCCTCCTCGTAGACCTCGGCCGCGAAGCCCTCGTCGGCCAGCGTCTCGCGATGCTCGGGCTCGGGCTCGCGCGCGAGGAACGCCACCTGCGAGCCGTCGGGCGCGAAGCTGTAGTCCCGGATGGCGGTCTCGTGAGCGACGACGCGGCGGGCCTCGCCGCCGTCCACCGGGATCATCCAGAGCGCGGTGTGCTCGTCGTCCCCGCGCTTGCTCAGGAAGGCGATGGCGCCACCGTCGGGCGTCCAGCGGATGCTGCCGAGGGATGACGCGTCGCGGATGTAGACCCGCTGGCGACCCTCCTGGGGACCGAGGACGTGCAGTTCGCGCCGCGCGCCGCCGTCCTCGCCGGTGAAGGGGTCGCGTGGCACGGACAGCACGTGGGCGACGGTGCGTCCGTCGGGGCTGATGCGGGCCTCCACCACCGTGCGGACATCCAGGAGATGGTCGAGGGTGAAGGGCTGCTCGTCGCCGTGCGCAGGGAGCGCCGCGGCCAGCAGGCCGAGGGCCAGGATCAGGGGGCCGGAGCCCTGCAGGGGCAGCTTGATCGGGATCACGCGCGATGGTCCTCCGGGTTGTGCGGCAGCGGGCCGCGTGGGCAACGTCGTCGCAGACCGGGAAGATACAGAAATCTCGCAGACCTGCCCGTCCGGCAGCCGGGGCCGCCCGCCACGCGACCCGGGCTTGGCGCCGGGCGCCGGGGGGGTTACCCTGATGGCGACCTCTGCCCTGGCGGCGCGGTCCGCGGCGTGGTCCGCGGCAGGAGACCCTCGCGCCCATGGTCCCAGCCTGCGGAGCCTCGCGGTGACCGTCCTCTT
Source organism: bacterium (assembly GCA_021767885.1). The sequence continues at coordinate 5,318 of JAASSM010000014.1, forward strand.
CTGGCTCAGCCTCCTCCTGCTGGTCTACATCTACGCGGGCTATCCGGCGCTCGCCTGGCTGATCGGTCGCCTGCGGCCGCACCCGGTCCGCCGCGCCGGCGGCGACCACCTGCCCACCGTCACGGTGCTCATCGCCGCCTACAACGAGGCCCGGCACATCGCGTCGACCGTCCGCAACAAGCTCGACCAGGACTATCCCTCCGGGCGCCTGGAGGTGATCGTGGTCTCCGATGGCAGCGAGGACGGCACCGACGACCTGGTGACCGGACTCGGCGACCCCCGCGTGCGGCTGGTGCGCCAGGAGCCGCGGGCGGGCAAGACCAGCGGCCTGAATCTCATCGTTCCGGAGGCCACCGGCGAGATCCTGGTCTTCAGCGACGCCAACTCCCACTACGCGCCGGATACGGTGCGGCGGCTGGTGCAGCCCTTCGCCGACCCCGACGTGGGCTACGTCACCGGACGCATGCTCTATCGCGCGCCCGATGGTTCGGCCAGTGGCGAGGGCTGCTCCACGTACATGCGCTACGAGAACCAGCTCCGCGCCTGGGAGACCGGACTCGGGTCCATCGTCGGCGTCGATGGCGGCGTGGACGCCATGCGACGCGACCTCTGGCGCCCCATGCGGCCGGACCAGCTGCCCGACTTCGTGGCCCCGCTGACGGTGCGCGAGCTGGGCCACCGCGTGGTCTACGAGCCGGACGCGCGGCTCTACGAGGATGCCCTCGGCGAGGTGGCCGACGAGTTCCGCATGCGCGTCCGGGTGTCCCTGCGTGCATGGTGGGCGCTGCGAGACAAGGCGCACCTGCTCAGCCCGCTGCGATACGGCCTGTTCGCCTGGCAACTCCTCTCGCACAAGGTGCTGCGGTACCTGGCGCCCTTCTTCCAGGCCGGCGCCTTCGCGGCCAATGCCGTGCTGGCGCCCCAGGACCGGTTCTGGGCGGTGCTGCTGGGCCTGCAGGTGATCTTCTACGCCGCCGCGAGCGCCGCCCATGGTCTGCGCGACCGCGAGTTGCCGGGCCCGCTCACCGCGGCGTATTACCTGTGCGTGGTGAACCTGGCCAGCGGGCTGGCATTCGTGCAGTTCCTGCGCGGCAAGAAGCAGGTGACCTGGCAGCCACGGACCTGACACGCCCCGTGTCGGGACCACCAGGCGGCCCTGGCGGCCCCGTCAGTCGCTCGCGGCCTGGCCCGCGGCCGGAGCGGCGCCACCGCCGGCGCCGCGGCGGCCTGTCCCCGGCGCGGCCGTCCCGGCATCCAGGACGGATTCCAGCGCGCCGAGAAGCTCCTCGGCCTGGTAAGGCTTGTGCAGGAATTCCCCCCCCGCGAGCTCGCCGGAGACCTCGGCGGCGAGCCTGGCGGGCGGATGCCCGCTGCAGAAGACCACACGCAGGCCCGGGTGCCGCTGACGGGCCCGTGTCCACACCGCCCAGCCATTGCGACCGGGCAGCATGACGTCCATGATCACGACGTCGCACCCGGCATCGGCGCGCTCGAGGAGCTCGGACGCGGCGAGGCCGTCCGCCACCGCCTCCACCGCGTGGCCCGCACTCCGCAGCACCGTGCCGGCGAACGCGCGGACGGCGGGATCGTCCTCCACCAGCAGCACGCGGGCGGACCGCGACATCCGGCCCGCCGACCCCGCCGCGCCGCGCAGGGCGAGCGTGCCCTCGGCCGGCAACCCCACGTGGAAGGTGGTCCCGCGGCCCAGTTCGCTCTCGAGCCGCAGATAGCCGTGGTGTGCGGTGACGATGCCGTACACCGTGGACAGGCCGAGACCCGTGCCGCGGTCCACGTCCTTGGTGGTGAAGAAGGGCTCGAGGATCCGCTCCCTCAGCTCCGGGGGGATGCCCACGCCGGTGTCGGCCACGCTCAGCTCCACGAACCGTCCGGGTGTGGGAGCGCCCACCATGCGCGCCGCCCGCCGGTCGAGGTCCACCACGCGCAACGCGATCTTGATCTCGCCGCCCTCGGGCATGGCGTCCCGGGCGTTGACCACCAGGTTGGTGAGCACCTGTTCCACCTGGGTGGCGTCCGCCACCACCGGGGGCAGCGTCGCGGACACCTCCACGTGGAGCTCGACGGTGGCGTCCACGAGGCGGCCGAGCAGCGTGGTCTGGTCGGTGATCAGCCCGGCCAGATCGCAGGCCTGCAGCCTGGGCTCGCTGTTCCGGCTGAAGGTGAGCAGACGGCTGACCACGTCGCGGGCCTGGCGTCCGGCGCGCAGGATGGCCTGGACCGATGCTCGAGAGGAGGCGTCGTGGTCCAGCGCACCGGCCAAGAGCTCGCCGTGGCCGAGCATCACCTGCAGACTGTTGTTGAAGTCGTGGGCCACGCCCGCCGCGAGCTGCCCCACGGCCTCCATCTTCTGCAAGCGCTGCATGCGCTCGGCCAGCTGGCGCTTCTCGGTGATGTCGCGGGCGGTCTGGACCACGCCCACGATGGTGCCATCATGGTCGCGGACGGGGGCGGCGCACAGGCGCAGGATGGTGCCGTCACGGCACGCGACCACGCCCTCGGAGGCGTCGCCGGATGCGAGGACGCGGGGAACGGGGCAGCCCTCGCAGGGCCGCGGGCTGCCGGCGATCGCCTGATGGCAGACGTCGCCGCGCCGCGTGGGGAATTGCGGGGCCCGGGCGCCGGATGCGCCGTCGGTCCAGTTGGTCCAGACCACGCGCATCTCGGTGTCCAGGTAGGTGACGTTATCGGAGATGCTCTCGAGCACCAGCTCGCGCTCGCGGCGCAGCGTGCTCATGGCCTGGGCGGCGGCGGCGAGCCGGGATCGGGACTGCAGCACCACCGCCACGGCCAGGCCGGTGGCCCCGCCGCCGGCGACCGCCAGCAGGCCGAACAGCCAGATCGGAACGTCCACGGTACTCAATGGTCGCGTCCCCTTCTCCCGCGGGGAACGGTCATGCGGATCGGGATATCGTGCGGGGTCGTGATGTCCGGGCGATTCTACCGCGGCGGCGTCCGCGAGTAAAGAAAAAGCGGATGAGATAGTGGAAAGTTCTTTAGCGTCGCCCCGAAATCTCCGGGGTGGCGCGGAGAGCCCGCACCGCCCCGGATCGGGCTGATCCCTCTACTGTCCCGTCAGGACGGCCCGGGCGATCATCCCGGCCATGGCCGGATTCTCCTTCAGGCGACGCGAGGAGTAGCCGTACCAGTCCTCGCCGAACGGCACGTAGACCCGCAGGTGGTGGCCATCGGCCAGGATCTGCCGCCGCATCTTCTCCTTCACGCCCAGGAGCATCTGGAACTCGTACTGGTCGGGGGTCAGGCCGTTGGCGCGGATCACCTCGTAGGCGTCGTCGACGAGGGGGTCGTCGTGGGTGGCGATGCCGCAGTAGCATCCGTTCTCCAGGATCAGCCGCAGCAGGCGCTTGAAGCTGTCGCGGATGGCCTCGCGGTCGGTCCAGGCCAGGTCGCGGGGCTCCTTGTAGATGCCCTTGCACAGCCGGATGGAGGGGCGGTACTCGAGATGGTCGCGCACGTCCTGCTCGGTGCGCCGGAGCATGGACTGCAGGACGATGCCCACGCGGTCGAACCCGTCCTCGCGCAGGCGCCGGTAGACCTTCAGCGTGGCGTCCGTGTAGGGCGTGTTCTCCATGTCGATGCGCATGAAGATGCCCAGGTCGCGCGCCTTGATGGCCAGCTCTTGGATGTTCTCGTGGGCGAACTGCTCGTCGATGCCCAGGCCCAGGCTGGTGGGCTTGACCGACAGGCCGGCCACGGCGTGCAGGCCATGGGCGTCGATGGCGGTGAGCACCTCGGAGCTATCCTGCTTCTCCTTGAGCGCCCGCTCCTTGCTATCCACGAACTCGCCCAGCACGTCGATGGTGGCCCAGGCCCCCTCCTCGGCGTGGAGCTGCTGCGTGGTGGCGATGGCGTCGGAGAGGAAGTCGCCCGCGATGTAGCGCATGGAGATCTTGCGGACGATGGGCCTGGGAACCAGGGGCAGGGCGGCCACGATGAGGTTGTTGAGCATGGACGACACCACTTCTTGCGGAAGGTCCAGGGCAGTCGGTCCGGGAAGCCTGGGAACAGGACAGGCCGGGCCGGTCGACGGGGCAAATATGGCAGCCGGGCGCGGGCGGGGCAAATGATGGAAATGGTCGTTCAGGCGCTCTGGACGCCCTCGGGATAGTAGTGCTCCAGGCAGTTCTGGCAGAAGGAGTGGCTGACGTTCAGGTGGCGCTCGGCCACGAGTTCGGGAACCCAGTCCCAGGTATTCGGCGCCACCTGGTTCTGCACCTTGCGGCAATGGCAGCACTGGATGATCAGGCCGTCGTCGGTCAGGTGCGCATCGCTCACCGGCAACGGCTTCAGGCCCACCGGCCCCTCGAACGCCAGGTGGTTGCTGATCACCAGGCCCCCGTGATCGGGCAGCGGGTAGGCGGACAGCCGGAAGCGGCGGAAGACCGCTGGCGAGGAGCACTCGTAGTCCTGGTGGAAGGGGGTGCCCCGGCTCATGGCGTCGAGGTAGGCCTGGACATAGAAGTTCCGCGCCGGGGGATCCATGCTCGCGAAGAGCGGGCAGCCGATGGCGTGCTCCTGGGCCACCTGGGGATGGCCATTGTGTCGGCCGAACTCGAGATACGCGGTGTTGACGCCACGGATCACGAAGTCGTGGTCCACCACGTAGGTGGGGTCGGCGCTGGCCTCGATGGCGTCCAGATCGAGATGGGCGATCCGCCGCCGGAACGCGGGATCGATGAGGATCATGCCTGGTGTCCTTCCGGACCGCGCCGGGGCGGGCGCGGGCCTGTGAAGATGTTGACAGGAACTGGTCGTGGTTGCAAGGCCGAACCGCACGCCCCCGTCGCGCGTCGGGGCTTGACCTGAATGGCGGTATTCGTCTACCCTCCACCCGGGAGGAGGACACCCCGTGGCTGGACATGCGTTTCCCCGAGCAGCGTGGGCGATCGCGGCCCTGCTGGGCTGTGCGATGGCCGGCGGCACCGGCGCGCAGGACCTCGAGCTCGGCCTCACGCCATCGGTGGCGGGCGAGAGCGGCGCGGTCCGTCAGATCGGCGCCCGGATCGATGCCGAGGACGGTCTCGATGGCTGGGATCTGCCCGAGCCGCCCGCGCCCCCGGGTGGGTGCCCGCTGGCCGCGCTGGTCATGCCGGACGGCTCCGGCCCCCTCCCCAACGCCTGGCGGCACGACTACCGGAGCCTCGACACGCTGATCGAGCAGGAGTCCCTGATCTGGGAGCTCCGGATCTGCGCGCAGGCCGGGCCCATGACCGTGACGCTGGCCATCGTGGAGATCGGGGCATACCCGGCAGACTTCCAGCTCTGGGTCCACGACCTCCAGGGCGGCAGCGCGCAGGTCATGGTCCCCGGCACGCTGGACCTGGAAATGACCGGCCTCGAGACGACGATCCAGCTCGAGGTCCTCGTGGGAGGAGGGATGAGTACCGAGAGCACCAGCTGGAGTGCGCTGAGGTCGCTTTACCGCTGAGGCCTGGCGGCCAGGAGATCCACCGCTGGCGGCAGGATCCCGGGAGCCAGGTCCTCGCCGGCGGACCGGTGCGAGCTGGAATGACCGACCACGGTTCGCCCGGGCATCTCATGACAAGGGGGAATCTCGCATGACACGCAACGCCACCATCCCGATCGCACTGGCCCTCGCGATCCTCGCCAGTGCGGGCCAGGCCCAGCCGCGGCTGGGGATCTTCTTCGACGACCAGGAATTCACCCCGCAGACCACGAACTTCGATCCGGCACCGAGCACCCCGTTCCAGGCCCACGTGGTGATGATCGACGCGGGGTTCTCCTTCCTCGGCGGCTACGAGTGCGGCATCGCCGAGAACAGCGGCGGACTCGTCCTCGTCACCGGAGTGGCGTGGCCGAACAACGGCCTGAACTTCGGCGACGAGCTCAATCACCTCGTCGGCTTCGGAACGCCCGTCCCGGTGAACGTCGGCGGGACCGTGGTCGCGACCATGATCATGATGCACGTCACGGGTGAGGATCCGGTGGAGTTCACCATGGGCCAGGCGACGCCGCCGAGCATCCCCGGGCACGAGGGCCCCGTGGTCGCCGATGGCCTGGACCCGGACATCCTGATCCCCGGCCGGACGATCACCGGCGCCGTCAATGGACCGGTGGCCACGCTCCATGACGACGGCATCTGGTTCCCCTGGCCCGTGGAGTTCGACCTGCAGATCACGCTCGATGGCCAGGAGTCCGTCCGGGCCGCGGCGATGGACGGCGCCACCGACGGCTACGACCAGGGTCTCGACCAGCCGGCGGACGGCGACGCCCGGATCCGTTTTCCGCGCCCCGGGTGGAACGTGCCCGGCATCGCGGACTTCGACCAGGATGTCCGCAGTCCCTACGACACGGAGGCCAGCTCGAAGACCTGGACCATCACCGTCGAGACCGAGGTGGCGGACCCGCAGAACCCCCGCCTGGTCCACCTGGAGTCGACGTCGCCCACCTTGCCCCCGGACGCCGACATCAACCTCTACGACCGGACGGCCGGGGTGACCATTCCCCTGCCCGTCGGCGGCGCGTACGAGTACGTGGCGTATGCCACGGAGGTCCGGACGCTCGACCTCTTCGTCGGCCAGATGAACTTCCCGGAGGTCATCGACGTCGGTGTCGACGCCTATCTGGGGAACCGCTCGGACACGGGCAACCGCGCCCGGACGGCGGCGGGAGCGTCGGACGGCTGGGACGGCGCCCATGACGTCCCCGAGCCGTC
>JAASSM010000488.1 GCA_021767885.1 bacterium
ATGGAAAGAATTGTGGATTTGGTCGTAGACAAACCCCCTTGACACCCCTTATCATATTTTCTTAGGAGTGTGGAATTTAGTAATTCCGTTACATCTGTGCTCGACCCGAGGTGGTATTTCTCCTCCGGGGGGAATCATGGAAGAGAAACTGGCCGTCCAGCCGGAACATTGGACGAGCTTCGTCATCGAATTCCCGACGCTGTCCAGGCACCCCGCCGAGGGGCGCGAGGAGAGCCAGCGGATCCTGTTCCTGTGTCCGGCCTCCGAGAAGAATCCCACCGAGCTGTGCCTGGCACTGTTCGGCCGCCGCATCGTCATGCAGCGGCTCGGCGCCGCGGAGTCGCCCCTGGCGTCGCCGCGCCTGCGCTTCGCGTTCCTCTACGCGCCGTCGCTGCCCGAGCAGCCCGCCCAGCTGCTGCGGCGGTATGGCGATCTCGGGGACACGGTGGTGGTCCTGGCCAGCAAGTCCAACGTGGTGCGCTCGGCGCGGGTGGTGATGGACGCGCTGGCGGTGCCCGGCACCGCCCCGTCCGGCCGTGCGCTGGACCAGCCCGCCGACGACGCGGACCGGGACCAGCTCCAGCTCGAGGGCGAGGAGACCATCTGGGACGATCCGCTGCCCGACATCGTCCTGGTGGACGACGAGGGCAACGTGGTCCACGCCAACACCAGCCTGGGCGACTACCGTGCGGAGTATGCCTGCCGCTACGTCCTGGCTCACTTCCACGAGAACGTCAACCGCGACAAGATGGCCGAGATGGTGCACCTCTCGCCGGGCTACTTCTCCAACCTCTTCCGCTCCGAGGTGGGGATGAGCTTCAGCGACTACCTGATCATGGTGCGCATCGAGAACGCCAAGGCCATGCTGCGCCGGTTCGAGCTCTCGGTGGAGGCCATCAGCAAGAAGTGCGGCTTCAACAGCCTGGCCCACTTCTCGCGCACGTTCAAGGACCGCTGCGGCCTGTCGCCGCTGAAGTACCGCAAGAGCCCGCACATCGGCTCCTGAGCCGACGCGCAGGCCCCGGGTCCGGCCCTTCCGCCAGGAAGGGCCTTTCTCGTGCCCGCATCCGGAGCTAACGTTTGTCGCGACCGCGGCCCACCGCGGGCGGGCCCCGTGCGCCGGCCATGCCGGCCGCCACCACCACCGGTGCGATCTGCGCGCCAGCCGTCGAGGAACGACCGCCCTTGTCCCTGCTCACGCTCCACCAGGCCCGGTTCGACTACGGCCGCGAGGTGATCCTCGACGGCGTGGACCTCGCCCTCCATGCCGGTGTGCGCTACGCCCTGGTGGGCCCCAACGGCGCCGGCAAGACCACGCTCTTCGGCGTCCTCGCCGGCGACCTCGCCCTGCACGGCGGGCAGCGTCAGCTCGCCGGCGGCGTCAGCCTGCGGTGGCTGCGCCAGCAGAGCGAGCTGGGCACCGGGCCGCAGGATCAGCGCACCCTGCGCGAGGTGGTGCGCGAGGAGGCCTTCGCCCGCGAGCTCGCGCTGCAGGCCGAGCTGGCCGGGGTGGCCGGCGCGCTGGCCGCCACGCCCCATGACCACCCCGATCACGCCGCGCTGGTCGCCCGCCAGGGGCGGCTGCAGTCGGAGTTCGAGCGCCTCGAGGGCTACACCCTGGACGTGCGCCTGGATGCGGCGCTGGCGGGCGTGGGCCTGCCGCCGGCCGTCTGCGCCACCGCGGTGCCGCGCCTCAGCGGCGGCGAGCGCCGCCGCGCCGCCCTGGCCGCCGTGCTCCTGGCCCCGGCCGACCTCCTGCTGCTGGACGAGCCCACCAACCACCTCGACCTCGCCAGTTGCGAGTGGCTGGAGAACCACCTGCTCGGCCGATCCGGCTCGGTGGTCATGGTCTCCCACGACCGCTGGTTCCTCGATCGCGTCGCCGAGCGCACCCTGCACCTCGAGCGGGGCCGGCTGGTGGAGTACGCCGGGAACTACTCGGTCTTCCTGCGGGCCAGCGAGGAGCGCCGGCGGCAGGACCTGGCGGCCTGGCAGCGGCAGCAGGACCACATCCGGCAGACCGAGGCGTTCATCCGCAAGAACATCGAGGGCCAGAAGACCAAGCAGGCCCAGTCGCGCCGCAAGCAGCTCGAGCGCATGGACCGGGTGGACCGCCCGTCGGCACCGGAGGCGCGGCTGGACTTCCGGCTGGAGCCGGCGCGGCCGAGCGGCGGCACGGTGCTGCAGTGCGAGGGCCTGGGCCGCACCCTGGGCGGGCGCGAGATCCTGCAGGGATTCGACCTGCACGTGGTGCGCGGCGAGCGCATCGGCATCCTCGGCCCCAACGGCTGCGGCAAGACCACGCTGCTGCGCCTGCTGGCCGGCCAGGACGTCCCCGACCAGGGCCGGGTGGTGCGCGGCCACAACGTGGACCTGGGCCTCTACGACCAGCACCTGCAGACCGTCAGCGACCATCACACGGTGCTGGGCGAGATGCAGGCGGTGGACCCGGTGGCCACCCTGGGCGAGCAGCGCAGCTTCCTGGCCGCCTTCGGCTTCGGCGAGGACATGATCGACCGGCCCGTGGGCGACCTCTCCGGCGGCGAGCGGGGTCGTCTGGCGTTGCTGCGGCTCATCAAGGAGGGCCACAACACGCTGCTGCTGGACGAGCCCACCAACCACCTGGACGTGCGCAGCCGCGAGTCGCTGGAGGCGGCGCTGCGGGACTACGCCGGCACCCTGATCATGGTCTCCCACGATCGCCGCCTGCTCGACCGCCTGGTGGAGCGCCTGGTGGTGTTCCCCGGACGGCCGGACGCGCCGCGCACGCCGCGGGTCTTCCTCGGCGACTACGGCGACTGGCTCCGCGCCCGCGAGCGCGAGCGCGAGGAGGCCCGGCAGGCGGCGGAGCCGGCGCGGGGCGGCACCCCGCGCGGAGACCGGCCCGGGACCGCCGCGGCCGCCGGCCCGACCG
>JAASSM010000489.1 GCA_021767885.1 bacterium
CGGACCTTGTCGTGCTGGGCCACCTGGGTGAGGGCGGCGAGCATCTCGGACCAGGCCGCCAGGTTGTTGTCCGCCTTGGCCAGCGCGAACACCCCCTGGGCGTAGGGCCTGGCCACGGTGCGTATCTCGGCCATGGGACGCCTCGTTGTCAGAGTTGCTTGGCCAGGTCTTCGAGCATGCCCTTGTGGGCGGCCTCGTCCACCTCCCGGCCCAGGATGTTGCCGGCGGCGGTCAGCGCCAGGCTGCCCAGCCGGGAGCTCAGCTCGGTCTTGGCCTGGACCACTTCCTGCTCCACCTGGGCATGGCCGGAGGCGACGATGCGCTCGGCTTCCTGGCGGGCGTTGGTGCGGGCCTCCTCCACCAGGTCGTTGCCCCGGCGGTTGGCCTGCTCGACGATTTCCGAGGCCTGCTGGCGGGCTTCCCGCAGGATCTCGGAGGCCTTCTTCTGGGCCAGTTCCAGCTCGTGCTCACCCCGCTCGGCGGAGGCCAGACCCTCGGCGATCTTCTTGCGCCGGTCTTCCAGGGCCTGGGTCAGGGGCGGCCACACGAACTTCATCGTGAACCACACCAGGATGGCGAACACGATGATCTGGCCGATCAGTGTGGCATTGATACTCACGGCGCGATCCTCTGGCTCGGGGTCCCCAGCTGCGGCGGCGGCATCGCCTGCACGGCGATCAGCCGCCGGTGGCGGTGCGGATGCTGTCCAGCAGCGGGTTCGCGAAGGTGTAGAACAGGGCGATACCCACGCCGATCATGGACACGGCGTCCAGCAGGCCGGCGACGATGAACATCTTCACCTGCAGGGTCGGGATCATCTCGGGCTGCCGGGCGGCACCCTCCAGGAACTTGCCGCCGAGCATGCCGAAGCCGATGGCGGTGCCGAGGGCGCCGAAGCCGATCAGGATGGCCACGGCAATGACAGTGGTGCTCTGCACCTGGGCGAAAAGGGATGCGAGTTCCATCGTTCCTCCAACAGCGTGTCGTGGTTAACCGTTAAGACGTCGTCGATGCGTGAAACCCGTCGGCCGCTGCCGCGCGGATCAGTGGTCCTCGTGGGCCATGCTCAGGTAGATGATCGTCAGCACCATGAAGATGAAGGCCTGCAGGGTGATGATCAGGATGTGGAATATGGCCCAGATGGTGCCGAGGAAGATCTGGGTGATGAACAGCGGCACGTCGACGAACTGCAGGTTCGAGAACGTGGTGTTCAGCGTGAACAGCGCGATCAGGATGAAGATCAGCTCGCCCACGTACAGGTTGCCGAACAGTCGCAGCGCCAGCGAGATGGGCTTGGCCAGGTCCTCGACGATGCGCAGCAGCACGTTGGCCGGGAACGCGTAGATGCCGAAGGGCTTGGTGAAGACCTCCTTGGCGAAGCCGCCCACGCCCTTCACCTTGATGCTGTAGAAGTAGATGAGGAACAGCACGCTGATGGACAGCGCGAAGGTGGCGTTGAGGTCCGTGGAGGGCACCACCTTGAGGTAGTCGACGCCGACCCCGGAGGCCACCCAGGGCAGCAGGTCCACGGGGATCAGGTCCATGAAGTTCCACAGGAACACCCAGACGAAGATGGTCAGGGCCAGCGGCGCGATCAGGGGATTGCGGCCATGGAAGCTGTCCCGGACCTGCTGGTCCACGAACTCCACCATAACCTCGCAGAAGTTCTGCAGACCGCCGGGCACGCCGGCGGTGGCGCGCTTGGCGGCCATGCGGAACAGGCCCACGAACAGCAGGCCAAGGACGATGGAGAAGAACAGGGTGTCCAGGTGGAAGGTCCAGAAGCCGCCGTCCTCCGGCTGGTGAAGCAGCCGGTCGGTGGTCAGCGGCGTCAGGTGGTGCAGGATGTAGTCGGTGGGACTCTGTTCCGCTCCGGCAGCCATAACACCCCTTCCAGCGTCGATCCGGCGTTCAGCCGCTCCGCGCGTCCCACAGGAGCGCCGCGAAGAAGACCCCCAGTGTGGCGATGAAGGTGACGATCGTGGGCAGGAACTCCAGTTCCAGCCAGGTCAGCGCCAGCGCGAACAGCGCCACGATGACCGCGATCTTGACCACCTCACCCAGATACAGCGCCCGGGCGGCCAGGGCGGCATCCCCCTGCGCTCTCGGTGAGAACGCGATGCGCACCTGGTAGTAGCTGCCCGCCGTGCTGATCAGCCCTCCCACGGCCGCCGACAACGCCGAGGCCGGCCCGGCCAGGAGGAACAGCAAGGTCGCGGCGGCGGTGACCGCCAGCTGGGCGAGGACGATGCGGAGCGCGCGCTGGCGTGCGTGCTGGGCGCTGGACTGCGGCACGCGGCTCTCCGCTTCAGGACTCTCCCCCGCTGGCGGGCTTCCGGCCCGGGTCGGATGCATCGCCTAACGGGGCGATGCCGGGCCACCCTGGCCGCGACCAGCGCAGGAGTATAGAGACATGGGTGGGGCCGTTCAACCGCCGCGCAGCATGGCGGCGACGGAGCGCCGGGCCGGTCAGCCCAGGCGCTCCAGGATGCCGTCCAGCTGGTCGAGGCTGGAGTAGCGGATCTCGAGCCTGCCGCGGCCCTGGCCCTTGGGGTCCTGGCGGATCTGCACGGTGGCGCCGAGACGCTCGGAGAGGCGCTCCTGCAGGCGCTGCAGGTCGGGGTCCGGGCGCGGCGGCGCCGGGCGCTGCTCGCCGCCTTCCAGCCAGCGCCGCACCAGCTTCTCGGTCTCCCGCACCGACAGGCCCCGGGCCACCACCTGGCGGGCGGCGGCGGCCTGCTGGGCCGCCTCCAGGGCCAGCAGCGCCCGGGCGTGGCCCATCTCCAGGCGGCGCTCGTTGACCAGCTCCTTGACCTCCGGCGCCAGCTCCAGCAGCCGCAGCAGGTTGGACACCGCGGCCCGGGAGCGTCCCACCGCCTCGGCCACGGACTGGTGGGTCATGCCGAACTCGCC
>JAASSM010000490.1 GCA_021767885.1 bacterium
GTTTACCCAATTTTCACCGTGGGAAAACACGGCCTTGATCCGCGCCCGGTAGCTTGTCCTCGCGTGATCACCCGTGTTCGAAGGGACGGATTCATGTCACGACACCTGCTCGCGATGCTGGTGCTGCTGGTCGCCGCGCCGGGCATCGCCCAGACCGCCGAGGACCTCTCCGGAACGGTGGATCGGACCATCGATACCGAGCAGACCACCCAGGAGCTGCGCGACGAGTGGGCCACCGAGAAGGTCGCGCTGGAGAACCGCTACCGCGTGGCCAGCAGCAACGTGGCGTGGCTCCGTGAGCGGATCGCCGTGGAGGACCAGCGGGCCACGGCCCTGGACCAGCGGGTCGCCGAGCTCGAGCGGCGGCTCGATGAGTCCGGCCGCCTGCAGTCCGTGATCCAGGACTCCATGGTGGCGGTGCTGCAGCGCCTGGAAAAGGTGGTCGCGGCCGATCTGCCCTTCCTCGCCGACGAGCGCGAGGCCCGGCTGCGCTCGCTCCGCGGCGAGCTGGCCCGGCCCGAGGTGAACTCCGCCGAGAAGCTCCGGCGCCTGCTCGAGGGCCTGCTCGTGGAGGCGCAGTACGGCGAGACCGTGGAGGTCACCCAGGAGCGGATCGGCCTCGACGGCCAGGAGATGTTCGTGGACATGCTGCGGATCGGGCGTCTGGCGCTGTTCTGGCGCACGCCCGACGGCAACCGCATCGGCACCTGGGATCCCGTCTCGCAGGCCTACGTCCCGCTCCCCGATCGTCACTCGCGGACGCTGCAGAAGGCCATGGAGATGGCCACGCGCATGCGCCCGGTCCAGCTGCTGTCGTTGCCCCTGGGGAGGATCGCACCGTGAAGCGACTGATCCTGATCATGCTGGCCCTCGTGCTGCTCGCGGGCAGCGCCGCGGCGCAGGACGTGCGCGAGGCCGCGCGCAAGGCGGCCGCGGCCCGTGCCGAGGCCGAGGCCCGCGCGGCCCGTGCCGAGGCCGCCATCCTGGCCGATCGCGAGCGCCTCACCGCGGAGGTCGAGCGCCTGGAGGCCGAGCAGGCCGAGCTGGAGGCCCGCCTCGCCGCCATCCAGGAGCACATGGCGGCCCAGGAGGAACGCCGCGCGAAGCTGGCGGACCGCTGGGCCCAGAGCGAGCTGGACTTCAAGGAGATCTCCGGCAACGTGCGCCTGGCGGCCAAGGAGGTGGAGACGCTCCTGCACCAGTCGCCGCTGACGGCCGGGCGGCCGGAGCGCCTGCAGCAAGTGCGGCCCCTGGTCGAGCCGGGCTACTTCCCGGACATCGAGGACATCTCCGGCATGGCCGCGGTGATCTTCGACGAGATCCGCCGGTCCGGCCAGGTGGGTCTGACCGACGGCGAGTTCATCGGCCGCGACGGCCAGCAGGCCCGCGGCAGCATCCTGACCCTGGGCAAGTTCACCGCCGCGTACCAGACCGCCGCCGAGACCGGCTTCCTGAACTACTCTCCCGAGAGCGGCCGCTGGGTGGCCCTGGCCAACCTGCCCGGCGGCAGCCTGGGCGGCGACCTCGAGGACTACTTCGCCGGCGAGTCCGCCCAGGTGCCCATCGACATCTCCGCCGGCGGCGCCCTGCGCCAGGTGAGCCACCAGACGTCGCTCTGGGAACAGATCCAGGCCGGTGGGCCCATCGTCTGGCCCATCCTCGGCCTGGCCGCCATCGCGCTGCTGATCGTGCTCTACAAGTTCGTCTACCTGCAGACGGTCCACGGCAACACCAACCGGATCATGGATCGCATGAACGAGCTGGCGAGCGACGGGGACTGGGACGCGGCGCAGGAGCTGCTCGAGCAGCGCCGCGGCTCGCCCGTGGGGCACGTGCTGAGCGCCGGCCTGGAGGTCCGGCACGCCGACCGCCAGACCCAGGAGAGCGTCCTGCAGGAGGCCATCCTCAACCAGCTGCCCAAGGTGGAGCGCGGCATGGCCGTCCTGGCCGTCCTCGGCGCCGTGGCGCCACTGCTCGGACTGCTCGGCACCGTGACCGGCATGATCGACACCTTCCGGGTGATCACGCTCTACGGGACGGGCGATCCCAAGCTCATGTCCGGGGGCATCAGCGAGGCCCTCGTGACCACCGAGCTGGGCCTCGCCGTGGCCATCCCCATCATGCTGCTGCACACGTTCCTCTCGCGCCGCGTCGACCACATCGTGGGCGACATGGAGGAGCGGTCGGTCCAGCTCTGCAACATCTTCCAGCGTTCCGGCGGCAAGGCGACGCTCGCGGCGTCCGGAGGCGCCTGATGTCGGACCTGTTCTGGGAAGCGTACGAGTACCTGCAGCAGGGCGGCTGGATCATGATCCCGCTGGGCGTGGCGTCCCTCGCCATGTGGGCGCTCATCGCCGACCGCCTGCTCAGCTTCCGCGCCTACGCCGCGGACGACGTGCAGACCCGCGAGGCCCTGCGGGTCCTCGCGGGGGGCCACGCGACGACCCTCGCCCCCGGCGGCGGTCTGCGTCGGGAGCTGCTCGCCTCGCTGCTCGCCGAGCGGTCCGGCGATCCCGAGCTGGACCGCAACATCCTGTACCAGCACGCCCTGGCGCTGCGGCCGCGCATCCGGCAGCACCTGCAGATCATCGCCGTGCTGGCGTCGGTGGCGCCGCTGCTTGGACTGCTGGGCACCGTGCTCGGCATGATCGAGACCTTCGAGGTGATCGCGCTGTTCGGTACGGGGAACGCCAGGGCCATGGCCGGCGGCATCTCCGTGGCCCTGGTCACCACCCAGGCCGGACTCCTGGTGGCGGTGCCGGGGCTGCTGGTCTCCGCGGCCCTGGTGCGTCGTGCCCGCCGCCTGGAGATCGGATTCGACGAGTTCACCCATCTCCTCGACCGCGCCCTGCAGAACGCGCGCCCGGCCCTCGCGGCCCGGGCCTGAGACGGGAGACGAGCATGAAGATCGGA
>JAASSM010000491.1 GCA_021767885.1 bacterium
CGGGGCGCCGCGGCGGTGGCGGCGTCGTTCATGCCCACCGTAAGGAGAGGTCCGGCATCCGGCACGAGGGGTGGCCGGCCGCCGGAGCGGCGGTCGGAAGGCGGGAAACGGCCAGGATCGGCCGCTACTGCGCGTCTGCCCCCGCGTTGCGCATGGCGTCGAGGGTGGCCGCGATGGCCCGATCGTAAGGGGCCATATGGACCTCGCCGAGGAGGTGGCGCAGGCGACCGGCGTCGTACGCGATGGGCTCCAGGTAGTCGCCGAGGATCGGCCGGAACGCCCGCAATCCCGGCGTCACCAGCGCCACGAGCCGCGCCAGCCACCCCGGCACCGCCCGCAGCTTGACCCGCCGCCCGAGGTGCTCGCCGGCGATGGCGGCGGCCTCGCGTCCGCTCAGCGGCCCGCTGCCCGGGACCAGCCAGGACCGGCCGTACGCCTCGGCGTGCAGGGCGAGGTCGGCCACCAGGGCCATGGCATCCGGCACGTAGACGTACTCGCGCTCGGTGTCGGGCGAGCCGAGCCAGCTCATGCGCTTGCCCGCCAGGGCCTCCTGCAACGGCCCCTGCAGGGTGGAGGTGTGCACGCCCGGCCCGAAGAAGTCCGGCAGATGGACCACGCAGGCGCCGGCCGCGAGCATCACGTCCTCCGCCGCACGCCGCGCCCGCGCGTAGGCGTTGCCGCCCTCGCGGGGGTGGTCCTCGCGCACCGGCAGGCTCCGTACCGGCAGGAAGGACCAGAAGCTGGAGACGTGCAGCAGGCGCGCGCCGTCCGCCGTGGCCGCGGCGGCCACGTGCTCGGCGATGACCGGGTGCCGGTCCATGTGCTCGGGCGGCAGGCCCACGCTGTCGACCACCAGGTCGCAGCCGCGGACCGCCGCGCGCAGCGCCCCGGGATCCGTGGCGTCGGCGGCGATGCGCTCGGCCCCGGGCCCGGGAAACCAGCGCTGGAGCTTCTCGGCGGAGCGGGAGATCGCGACGACCGCGATGCCGCGGCGGCGCAGCTCGGTGGTCAGGTGCCGGCCCGTGGGGCCGGTGGCGCCGATGATGGCTGCCCGGGAGAACGAGAGGTCCATGCTGCTCCTTGCGCTCGGAGACGTCGGCTCAGCGTACGAGGGCCAGGCGGCCGGTGGCCGCCCCCGCCACGGTCTGCAGGTGCAGCAGGTAGACGCCCGCACTCACCGGGCGCCCACGGCCATCGGTCCCGTCCCAGACCCGCGTGTGCTCCCCGGCGGCCAGGGGACCGGTGGCCAGACGACGCACCAGCCGGCCGCGCAGATCCAGCAGGCTCAGCGTCACCGGTCCCGAACGGGGCACGGCGAAGCGGATGCGCGTGCGCGGGTTGAAGGGGTTGGGCGCCACCGTCAAGAGGGGCGGCGCGGCCGCCGGCCGCTGCGGGCCGGCCGACGTGACCACCCCGCACTGCCGCGGCCAGAGCGCCGTGGGTGTCAGCACACCGGCGTCGGTCATCGCCAGGGACGTGGCGTACCCGCCGGTGCCGCCCAGGACCCGGCCCCCATGCCGCGGATGCAGCAGGGCCACCTGCGTGCCGTTCTCGCCCGTGGCCAGATGGACGACCTCGCCGCCGGATGCCGGCTCGCCGAAGGCGAGCTGGTAGACGTACCGCCCCTCGAGCGGGACCGTCCAGTGACGGCGCATGGGCTGGGCGGGATCGGCGAGATCCACCAGATCCACCCCCTCGTCGCGCCAGGCCACCGCGAGCAGATCGCCACGGGCGGCGGCGGCCGAGACCGGCCCCTGCCCCGCCACGGCCCCCAGCACCGCGAGGTCGCGATCGCGGATCTCGAGGGTGCCATCCCGGCGCATCAGCACCCGTCCGGCGATCTCGCCGACGAGGCCCAGCCCGTCCCGGGGGACGACGGTCGCGATCGCCGGGTCGTCGAGATCGTCCACGTCCACGGCGACCAGATCGGCGCTGCCGGTCGCCAGCACGCGGTCGGCGCCGATGAAATCCACGCGCGAGACCGACAGCCCCGCCAGGGAGAGCGAGCCAGCCAGGCGCGGCGACTGGGGATCGCCCAGATCCACGCAGATCAAGTCGCTGCCGTCGAGCACCACGAGGCGGGGACCACGCAAGGCCGGGCGGCTGGACGTGACCGGCAGCGGCGTGGCGACGGGATCCGGCTCGGCGGCATCGTAGAGGTGCAGGGCGTAGGGACCGCCGGTATCCCAGGCCTCGACGAGGGCCAGATCCCCGTCGGCGGCCACCAGCTCGTATCCGTGCCCGAAATCCCAGTCGAAGACGATGCCGAGCGTGGCGATCAGACGGGGCGCCAGAGGATCGCCGTGGTACCAGAGGTGACGGTCGAAGGCGCTGGCACCGGGGTTCGCCACGGCGTCGGTCGTCGTCCACCGTCCGATCAACTTCCCGCTGGGATCGGCCAGTTCCGGCCGGACCAGCGGCGACGGTGCGGTGATCGGCGCCGTATCCAGCAGGCGCACCACCCCCGCATCCAGGCGGACCAGCAGGTCTCCGGCCGCCGTCAGACGCGTGTCCAGCGTGGCGGGAAAGCGGAGGGCCGGACGCAGCCAGGGGCCGTCCGCGAGATCCTCGCGCCCGGCGACCACCAGCGCCTGCCCCGCCCCGGCCACCGCCGTGCCGGTGGCCGCCGCCTCGGGCCGCGGCGACTGGACCAGGAGCAGGCTCGAGCGCGCCACCGGCTCGGCTGCCGGCGCCAGATCCACGCCGAAGGCCACCATGGGCTCGAAGGTCTGGTCCCGGCCCCCGTCGTGGCCGGCCACGGGAATCCACCACTCGAAGGAGACCAGGGCCAGATCGCCGCTGACGGCCAGATCCAGCGGCCGTCCCGTGATCCCGTCGGGTGCTGGCCACAGCGTCCGCTCCACCGTCGGCAACCCCGGCTCTCCGGCCGCAGGCACCACCAGGATCA
>JAASSM010000492.1 GCA_021767885.1 bacterium
ACCGCTCCTGGGCCGAGGTGAGTTGATGCTGACCCCTGCCGACCTGCAGCGCGAAGCGGCGGCCACCGGGTTCCGGGCCGAGGCGCTGGAGAAGGTCATCCGCCTGCTCGAGGTGCTCGATGGGGTTCGCAGTCACCCGTTCCTGAAGTCGCGCATGGTGCTGAAGGGCGGCACCGCGCTGAACCTCTTCGTGCTCGACGTGCCGCGCCTCTCGGTCGATATCGACCTCAACTACATCGGTGCAGCCGACCGCGAGACGATGCTTGCCGAGCGGCCGCGAGTGGAGCAGGCGCTCCAGGCGGTGTTCGGACGGCTGGGACTTCAGGTCCGGCGCGTCCCGGCAGATCACGCAGGGGGGAAGTGGCGGCTCTCGTATTCCAGCGCCGATGGGCGCTCGGGGACCCTCGAAGTGGACGTGAACTTCATGCTCCGGACGCCGTTATGGCCGACCGTGGCCGCGGATTCCTGTCGTCTGGGATCCTTCGCAGTCAGCGGGGTCCCAGTGCTGGATACTCACGAGCTCGTGGCGGGGAAGCTCGCCGCGCTGTTCGGGCGCACGGCGAGCCGGGACCTGTTCGACGTGCATGGATTGCTGGCGTCCGGCTCGTTCGATGCCGGGCGGCTACGCGTCGGGTTCGTCGCGTACGGCGGAATCAACCGCCGGGATTGGCGGACGGTCTCTCTCGATGAGGTGCAGGCCGACCCGCTGGATGTGGAGCGGCGGCTCGTGCCCTTGCTGCGTGCCGGGAGGGGACCAGCCAGGGCTGATCTCGCCGCATGGAGCGAAGCGCTGGCGGCCGAGAGCCGCGAGTTCCTGTCCGCGGTGTTGCCGCTGCGACCGGAGGAGAGGGAGTTCCTCGAGCATCTGAACGAGCGCGGGGAGATCGTGCCGGAACTGTTGACCGGCGATGTGGCCCTGCAGCAGCTTCTGCGTGAGCATCCGGGGCTGCGCTGGAAGGCGCACAACGTCCGCCGGCACCGTGGGCTGGAAGAAGAAGGCGGAAATCCGGGTGGAGGCGATTGAAGTCGTCGCGGCCCCGGCCCACCCGCATGGGTGCGGGCGGTGCCGGGGCCGGGCCGGGGGCCACGCCGGGGGGCGCGGTCTATTTGATCAACGTCATCGCATGGCTGGCCACCCGATCGCTGGTGACCAGCTGGTAGTAGTACACGCCGCTGGGCTGGCGGCGGCCGGTCTGGTCGGTGCCGTCCCAGGTGACCTGGTGGGCGGCGGCCGGCAGCGAGCCGTTGACCAGCTCGCGCACCAGGGCGCCCGCCGCGTCGTACACGCGCAGGGTCACCTGGTCGGTGCGGGGCAGCTCGAAGGCGATGGTGGTCATGGGGTTGAAGGGGTTGGGGTAGGCCGGGCGCGCGGCGAAGGCGGCCGGGGCCTCTGGCAGGGTGGGCTCATCCTCGACGGCCACCACCTGCTCGCCCAGGGTGCCGTCGGGGTTGAGGTTCTGGGCGAAGACGTCGGGGTTGCCGTTGCGGTCGTCCTCCCAGGTGCACACCAGGGTCAGGCCGTTACTCACCGCCTGCAGGCGGCCCAGGCTGGTGGGGGTGGCGGCCACGTCCACCACGCCGCCCCAGAGCAGGCCGCCGGACGCATCGAGGCCGAAGCCCAGCACCACGTCCTGGGCGAAGCCGCCGCCCATGGTGTGCTCGACCACGCCCATCACCTGGCCGTCGACCATGGCCAGCGAGGGGTTGATCTCCAGGTCGGTGTCCTGCGGCAGGATGACGGCACCGGCCGCGCCCCAGAGGCGGTTGCCGGCAGCGTCGAACCGCTGGGCCCGCAGCCCGCGCTCGCTCTGCGCGCTGTTCATCTTGACGTAGGCCATGGTGTAGGTGCCAGTGGCCGGGTCATGGACGGCGCTGGGCTCGAGCTGGCCGGCGGGGCCGGCGGCCTCGGGGTTGAGCCCGTTGTGGGCCAGCAGCTCGATGCCGTCGGCGGTCAGGTGCTGGATGCGGGCGTCGAAGGCGTTGCCCACGGCCACGTCCCAGCAGAACAGGGCGCCGCCCTGGCCGTCGGCGTCCATGGCGAAGTAGTGGCCCATGGGCAGGGTGGAATCCTCCATGACCATGACCGGCGCGGCCCACACCGGCGCACCGGTGGCATCGAAGCGCTGGGCCTTGATCTGGCGGTTGCCGGCGAAGGAGTAGGTGGGCACGTAGCCGAGGATCACGTCGCCGTCGTGGGTGGGCACCAGGAGGTTGCCAGCGGGCGACATGTCGCTGGCGTCGCTTGCCACCACGCCGCCGGCGGGCAGCAGCACCGCGCCGTCGGCGGCCAGGCGCTGCATGCGCAGCTGGCTCTCGGCGCCGGACTGCATCCAGGCCACCACCACCTCGCCGTCGCTGGCCACGGTGACGCAGGGCGGGCCCTTGAAGTCGGCGTCGTCGGTGAGGGTGATGCCGTCCGGGCCCCAGGCGTGGGTGCCGTCGGGGGCGATCTTGTAGACCTGGATGTTGGAGTCGCCGTCACGGATGTCGGCGAAGGTGACGTAGGCGGCGCCCTGGGCGTCGGCCGCCAGGCCCCAGTCCATCACCCAGCTGTTCTGGGGCTGGTCGCTCACCATGATCCCCCCGTCGGGGAACATGGCCACGCCGTCGGGGCTGAGCAGCTGCAGGACCACGTCGTAGTTGCCGCTGGCGTTGCTGTAACTGCCGACGTAGGTGAAGCCGGCGTGGTCGCCGCCCGGGACCACGGCGGTGTGGGGGACCACCTGCTCGCCCGGACCGCCGAGCACCATGAGGTTCTCGGAGGGATCGCTGGCCCACTGGGCCAGGGCGGCCGGGACGGCGAAGACGGTGAAGAGGGCGATGACGGCGATGACGGCGATCATCGCCGCGATGACAGGCGTGCGCGAGGCGTTCATGGGAGGCTCCTCGGGTGGG
>JAASSM010000015.1 GCA_021767885.1 bacterium
GACGCCATCACCGCCGTCCATGATCCCGGGTACGTCGGTTACCTGCGGCGGATCTGCCTCGCCCTGCCGCCGGAGCAGTCGGTCTACCCCTACGTGTTCCCCCTGCGCAACGTCACCCGCCCGCCGCGCGATCTGGCGCTGCGCGCGGGATACTACTGCATGGACACCTTCACCCCCCTCGGCCGCGCGGCGTACCTGGCCGCCCGCCGGGCCGTGGACTGCACGCTCACCGCCGCGGACCAGATCCGGCGGGGTCGTCGTCTGGCGTACGCGCTGGTGCGCCCGCCCGGCCACCATGCCGAGCGCCGGATCTTCGGCGGCTTCTGCTACTTCAACAACGCGGCCATCGCCGCCGAGGCGCTGGCCGGCCTCGGCCGCGTGGCCATCCTGGACCTGGACTACCACCACGGCAACGGGCAGCAGGACATCTTCGCCGCCCGCGACGACGTCCTGACCATCTCCATCCACGGCCACCCCACCTTCGCCTATCCCTACTTCTCCGGCTTCGCCGACGAGCAGGGCGAGGGCGCCGGCCGCGGCTACAATCTCAACTTGCCGCTGCCCGAGCAGGTGGATGGCGCCCGCCACCGCGAGGCCCTCGACCGCGCCCTGCGACGCATCGCCACCCACGGACCGGCCACCCTGGTGGTCTGCCTCGGACTGGACACCGCCCGCGGCGACGCCACCGGATCCTGGTCGCTCACCGCCGACGACTTCGCCGAGAACGGGCGCCGCGTGGGCGCCCTCGGCCTGCCCACCCTCGTGGTCCAGGAGGGCGGTTACCGTACCGCCAGCCTGGGTCGCAACGCACGCCGGTTCCTCGAGGGACTGGCCAGAGGAGCGTTCACGTCATGAAACAGACCCTCCGTCCGCGCGATCTGGCCCTGCGCGAGGAGCCCCGGCCCCAGGACGCGGACCACGTGCGGCACCTGGTGGCCGCCACGGGCTTCTTCACCCTGGCCGAGGTGGAGATCGCCGCCGACCTGGTACGCGAGCGCCTCGCGCGCGGCCCGGCCAGCGGCTACGAGTTCCTCCTCGCCGACGGCCCGGGATGCCTGCTGGGCTACAGCTGCTTCGGCCGGGTGCCCTGCTCCACGGTCAGCTGGGACCTCTACTGGATCGCCGTCTCGCCCGACGTGCAGGGCGTGGGCCTGGGGCAGCGGCTGCTGCAGGCCACCGAGGACCGGGTCCGCGCGGCCGGCGGCCGGGCCCTCTACGCCGAGACCAGCGGCCGCGGGCTCTACCGACCCACGCGCGGCTTCTACCGGCGCAGCGGCTACCAGGAGGCCGCCACCCTGCCCGATTTCTACGCGCCGGACGACGACAAGGTGATCTTCCGCAAGGCGCTGGTCTGAGCGAGGAGATCCCGGCGTGGGCAAGGGGCGGCCGGGCCGCTATGCTCGGGGGCGTCCACCCGTCCGCTCCTGGCGGCGCGCCGCCGCGCGCCCACGTCTCCGGAGGCGTTGCCGTGCCCCATGACCAGCCTCATCCCGACCCCCGGCGCCCCGCGCCGGCCGCACGCGACGAGGCCGCGCCGGACGCCTGGCTCCACTTCGTGGGCGTCGGTGGCAGCGGCATGAGCGCCCTCGCCCAGTTCCACGTCCACCGCGGAGGCCGCGCCACCGGCAGCGACCGTGCCTTCGACCAGGGCGAGCGCGCCGCCATCCGGGCGCAGCTGGACGCCGCGGGCGTGGAGGTCGTGCCCCAGGACGGCCGTGCCCTCGCGGCCGACTGCGCGGCGGTGGTCACCAGCACCGCGGTGGAGAGCGCCATCGCGGACGTGGCCCGGGCCCGCGAGCTGGGCATCCCACTGCGCCACCGGTCCGAGCTGCTGGCGGTCTACGTGGCGCGGCACCAGACCGTGGCCGTGACCGGGACCAGCGGCAAGTCCACGGTGACGGCCATGATCTGGACCCTGCTGCACGGCTGCGGCCTGGATCCCCGGCTGCTCACCGGCGGCCCGGTGGCCGCGCTCGAGGCCGAGGGGCTGCTGGGCAACGCCTACGGAGGCGACCGGCCCGCCGCGCGGCCGCTGCTGGTGATCGAGGCCGACGAGAGCGATGGCTCGCTCGTGCGCTACCATCCCTGGCTGGGCGTGATCCTCAATCTCGGCCGCGACCACAAGGAGCCCGAGGAGGTGGCCGCCATGTTCAGCCAGTTCCGCCTGCAGTGCGGCGGGCCGCTCGTGGTCGGCGAGGATGCGAACCTGGACTTCCTGCGGCCCGGCGCGGTGACCTTCGGGCTGGGCGACCGCGCCGACGTCCGCGCCACGGACGTGGTCCTGGGCCCGCGCGGCGTGCGCTTCGCCGTGGACGGTGTGGCGTTCACCGTGCCGCAGCCCGGCCGCCACACGGTCCTGAACGCCCTGGCGGCGGTGGCCGCATGCCGCGAGCTGGGCGTCCCGCTGGCGAGCCTGCCCGCCCCCCTGGCCGGATTCGCCGGTGTGGCCCGCCGCTTCGTGTCCCTGGGCACCGCCGCCGGCGTGGAGGTGATCGACGACTTCGCCCACAACCCCGACAAGCTCGCCGCCGCCCTGGCTACCGCCCACGACCGGCTCGGTGGCGGCAGCGACGGTGGCGACCGCGGTGGCGGCCGGGTCCTGGCCATCTTCCAGCCCCACGGGTTCGGTCCCACGCGCTTCCTGCGCGACCAGCTCATCGCCGCCCTCGGCTCCCACCTCGCCCCCCGGGACGTGCTCTGGCTACCGGAGATCTTCTACGCCGGCGGGACCGTCACCCGCGACATCTCCAGCGAGCACCTGGTGCGGGGGGTGGTGGCGGCCGGCCGCGATGCGCGGTTCTGCGCGCACCGCGACGATCTCCCTGCCCTGGTGGCCGCCGAGGCCCGACCGGGCGACCTGGTCCTGGTCATGGGTGCCCGCGATCCCTCCCTGACCGCGCTCGGGCGCGCCATCCTCGTGGCGCTCGCGGGCCGTGCGTGATGGGCCGGCTCCTGTCGAGAACGCCGATTCAACGCGGTCGACACCGGCGACGGTCCTTGCTATCCTCGCGGCGGCGCATTTCTTTATAATTGCGATTCATTACTGGTCCGACAGACCATGAGATCTGGTTTCGGCGATGAGCCCATGGACCTCGGGGCGCGCGGCCCGACCGCTCGCTCCGGCCAGAGGGCTTGGCCTGGCGAGGGCGATCATGTTCACCATCCTGGACCGCGGCGACCACCTGGCAGTGACGCTCGAGGCCATCACGCGCGATGCGGTGGCCCAGGCCACCCTGGCGCTCATGACGCGTCCGGACTATCCCCGGCGCAATGATCTCTGGGACCTCACGGCTGCCCCCGTGTTCCTCTCCCAGGAGGACCTCGCGCCGCTCGTCGCGCTGGTCGCCGAGCACTACCCCGCCCAGGCCACGCGTGACCGCACCGCCCTGGTGGTGCGGGGAGGATTCCAGTGGGCGGTGGCGGAGATGTGGACGACGCAGGCCCGGTACCTGCCGTGCGCGGTCCGGGCCTTCACCTCGCGGGCCCGCGCCGAGTCCTGGCTACGCGGTGAGGCCACGCCGGATGATCGGTCCGGGGACCCGGCACGGCCAGCGGGTCTGCCGCGCTGACGTCGCCCAGGATCACGGATCACCAGCGGGTCAGCCTCCGGCCGCGGGTCAGGCTCCGGCGGGGGGCGCCGTGCTGACCAGCCGGTCGGGCACCGCCGTGCCGCGGCGGTCCATGAAGAGGTTGCTGCCCACCACCTGCTTGGCCATGTGCTTGACCTCGGCGCACACGCTGGCCACCTCGAGGTACCGCGTGAAGCGGTAATGCCGCAGCCGCACCCCGCCCATGGAGAGCGAGACCAGCGGATACTGCACCGGCGCGCCCTGCCGGTCGGTGGTGTCGATGCAGCCGCGCCGGGCATCCTCGTCGCTGTAGAACGCCGGTGCGCCCAGGTCGAACTGCTTGAGGACCTGCCTGGCCAGGGCCTCCGCCTCGCCGGCGTCGGTCATGATCACGAAGTCGTCCCCGCCGACATGGCCCAGGAAGGCCTCGCCACGGCACACCGTGCGGATGCCCGTCTGCAGCGTCTCGGCGGTGAAGAGCAGGAGGTCGTCACCGTCGCTGAATCCGTACTTGTCGTTGTAGGCCTTGAAGTTGTCGAGGTCCGCGTAGAGGACGGTCTTGTCCAGGTTCCGGTCGATGGCCTCCTGGATCCTGGCGACGATGCTGTTGTTGCCCGGCAGGTGCGTGAGGGGATTGGCGTCGATGGCCACGTCCTCGAGGCGGGCCACCTCCTGCAACAGGTGGTACAGGCGGATGTGGGTGCGCACGCGGGCCAGGAACTCGCTCAGATGGCAGGGCTTGCTGATGTAGTCCACCCCGCCGGCGGCGTAGCCGCGGTCGATGTCCTCGCTGGTGGGCTTGGCGGTGACGAAGATCACCGGCACGTTGATCAGACGCGCGTCCTGCTTGAGGTGCTCGCAGAGGGTGAAGCCGTCCATGGCCGACATCTTGGCGGCGATGAGGAACAGGTCCGGGACGTCCGCCTCCACCAGTAGCAGCGCCTCCTCGCCGTTGCTCGCGGTGACCACCTCCCAGCCATGGGCGCGCAGGGTGGCGGCATGGATCCGCAGATCCTGCTCCGCGTCGTCGACGATGAAGATCCTGGCCCTGCTCTCCACCACGGGGGCCACCCTCCAGGTAGTCCGATCCGGTCCAGCCGCCGGCGCCGCACCCGGACACGGTGCGGCTCCTGCCCCGAGCATCGGCAGGAGCCGCACCGTGATTGAGGGAATTTCCCGGATTCAGGCCACCGGCCCACCGGAGTCGCCGCCCCGGCCATCGCGATCCGATCGCGCGGAGTCCTCCTGCCGGGAGCGGTAGAGCAGCCAGGCGCCGAGGCCCACCAGCAGCAGCGGCCACCAGTCCTCCAGCCAGTCCAGACGCAGGTCGAAGCCGGTGCGCAGGACCAGGATCACGCCCAGGACCACCAGGATGATGCCGCCGGTCCGGGACCCGCCCACCGCCGGCAGGGTGAGGTTCGAGGGCAGCGGGTCCTCGCCGTAGCCATCGAGAGCCAGGTTCACCGCCTGGGCCCGGCGCGCCCCGTCGATGATCCCGTAGAGCCACACGAAGCCGAGCATGATGCCGAAGAACGGCTCGAGGCCATCGATCTCGCCGCTGGACAGCAGCGTGATCACGCCCGCGAAGGTGGCCGCCAGGACCATGCCCACCTGGTAGTAGCCCACGTAGATCTGGCCGAGGCCGGGAAGGATCCCCGACAGGAAGCCCGCCAGGAAGGGCACCTTGTAGGGCAGGTCCCGCCGGCGGCCGTCGCGGCCGCGGGGCGGGATCTCCCGCGTGAGTTCCGGCTGCGGTGCCATGCGCTCGCCGTGGTACTGATCGTTCTGCATGTCGGTTCTCCTTCTCGGGAGCGGCCCGCAGGCCGCCGGATGGCCCTGCGATGCGGGGCCGGGGCTATCGAGGGGCGCGGTCCCCGGGGGACCCTGGCGCCGGTCGGTCAACGTCCGCAGCTCCTGGTCCGGCCTCCGGGCCGGGATCGTCCTCGCGTGCCAGCTCGCCGGCCAGCGCCCACCAGGAGCGGACCAGCGTGATCAGCGCGTCGGCTCGCCGCCCCGCATCGCGGAGCAGGGGCTCCACCTGATCCCGGCCGCGGTCGAGCACCAGCTCGGCCCGCGCGGCCACGGCGGTCACGGCCTCGGGCACGGCAGCCGCGCCGGCACGGACCACCTGGTCGGCCTGCCGGGGCACGCCGTCGGGGGCCAGCGGGCCCCAGACCAGCAGCGCCAGCAGCGTGGCCACGGTCCAGGCCGCCTCCAGGGCGAACCGGGGACGGCACCACGCCCGGCGGGCGCGGTTTCCCAGTTCCAGCCAGGCGCGTTCGAGAAGGCCCGGCCCGCCAGGGCGATCGGGACCGCCGGCCAGCCCCGGCCGCGCGGTGGCCTCCGGGACCGGTTGCGAGCCGGCCGTCCGGGCCAGGACGCGGGCAGTGAATGCCGGCCCCGGCTCCCGTTCCGCCAGCCCGGGCAGCAGCGGCTGCAACCGGTCCAGGATCAGCACCAGCTCGCGACAGGCCGGGCAGCGCTCCAGATGGGCGTCCAGCAGCTGCGCATCGGCCGGATCCGGCGCCGCGTCCCAGCGTGCGCCGAGGAGCTGCTCCGCCCGGTCGCAGGCGCGGCCGCTGGTGCGGTCGAGGATCCGCCGGGTGAGGTCCGGATCCTGGAAGCGCCGGCTGCGGTCGCGCGGATCGAAGGGGTTGCCGTTCACGACGTCGCCTCCGCCCCGGGGCCCGGCCCGATGAGCCGGCCCACCACCCTGGCCAGCTCGATCCTGGCCCGGCTGCACCGCGACTTCACGGTGCCCAGGGGCAGGTCGAGCATCTCGGCCATGTCCTCGAGCGACAGCTCCTGGATGTCCTTGAGCAGGATGGCCTCCCGGTTGATGGGGGTCAGCTCCTGCAGGGCCTGCTCCAGGAGGTCCCGCTGCTCGTCGCGCACCAGGTCCTGATCCGCCGCGGCCACACGCGGATCGGCCAGGCCGCCCAGCTCCTCGGCCGGCACGTCCTGCGCCGGTGGCCGCGCCTTGCGGCGCCGCAGGTGGTCGAGGCAGGCATTGCGCGCGATGCTCAGCACCCAGGCCGCCAGGCGGTCGGGGTCGCGGCAGCTGTCCAGCCGCCGCCAGATCCGCACGAACACCTCCTGCGCCACGTCCAGGGCCTCCTCCTCGCTGCCGGTGTAGCCGAAGGCGACGCTGCACACCCGCGCCTGGAAACGGACCACGAGGGCCTCCCAGGCCAGCTCGTCGCCGTCGCGGCAGCGCTCGTACAGGGTGCGGTCGTCCATGCCTCGGTCTCGCCTTCGCAGCGGGTGCTCACCGATGGTTCATTCCAGGGACGCATGCGGCCGGCGCCAGGTTCGGTGGAAATCGCAGAAATCCCCGTGTGCCCCGAAGATTGTTGATGGCCGACCTGCGGCACCGCAGAGATCACGATCTATGATGCTGAGATCACGTGATGTCAAAATTGCACCCCCGAACGAGGGGGTATCGCGGCCATCAACAATCTTCGGGGCACAACCCAGAAAATCTTTGCAACCTGGTGGGATTCTTGCCGTATTTGCGGTGTCACGACCTCGCCCCGGGTCGTCACTCGCTCCAGGCACCCGCCGGCTTCCACCCCAGAGGTTTCCCCGCGTGCCCCGGCTCCGCATCGTCTGCCTCCTGATCCTGGTCGCCGGCGCGGCCGCCGGGCCCGTCCGCGCGGCCTACGAGGCGCACTTCGCGCCTCGTGGCAGCGGCCCGCTGTACCCCGACCATGCCGACGGCCGCCGCCACGACCAGCCCAGCCTCACGGCCTGCCCCCTGGCCCCGGCCGAGCACGTGGCCGTGGACGGCCGCCTCGACGAGCCCGTCTGGTCCCGCGCCCAGGCCGGCTTCGGTTTCCAGCAACACGATCCCGAGCGCCGAGGTCGCGCGGTGGTGCCCACCGTCTTCAAGGTGGCCTACGACCAGGACGCCCTCTACGTGGCGGTGGCCTGCTGGGAGGACGACATGGCCCGGGTGGCCCGCCGCCTGGCCCGACGCGACGCCATCGCCAGCAGCGACTTCGTCAGCTTCTACCTCGATCCCTACCACGACCGGCTCACCGGCTACAACTTCCGCGTCACCGCCGATGGCGTGAAGGAGGACCATTACCTCTTCGACGACACCAGCCGCGACCCCGACTGGAACGCCGTCTGGGACGCCGAGACCACCGAGGACCAGCACGGCTGGTACCTGGAGATGCGCATCCCCTTCCAGGCGCTGCGGTTCAAGCCCGAGGCCGAGATGACGTGGGGCCTGCAGATCTACCGCTGGCTCCATGGCCGCGCCCAGGACACCGGCTGGGCCACCTGGGATCGCGAGGTGTCGGGCTTCGTCAGCCGCTGGGGCACGCTCACCGGCCTGCGCGGCATCGGCAACCCCCGCGCCCTGGAGATCACGCCATACGTGGCCGCCGGCCTCACCGACCCCGCCGATCCCACCGACCGCCGCGAGCGCCTGCAGCGCTACCTCAACTGGGGTGCGGATCTGAAGTACAACCTCACCAGCGCGCTCACCGCCCAGGCCACCGTCCAGCCGGACTTCGGCCAGGTGGAGGCCGATCCCGCCCTGCTCAACCTCTCGCCCTTCGAGACCTTCTTCGCCGAGAAGCGGCCGTTCTTCGTGGAGGGCAACCGCTTCTTCGAGCACCCGGATTTCAACCTCTTCTACTCCCGTCGCATCGGCACCGGCGAGCCCGGCAGCCGCATCCGCGCCGCGGGCAAGATCACCGGCAAGCTGGGCGGCCGCACCTCGGTGGCCGTGCTGGGCGCGGTGACCGACGTCACCCACCCCGAGCAGGTCCACAACCCCTTCGCCGACAGCGAGCACACCACCGGGTACGTGGTGGCCCGCCTGGAGCAGGACCTGGCCGGCGGCGCCCACCGCATCGGCATCATGGGCACCTCGGTGGCCCGCGAGAACGGCGGCCTGGAATCGCCGTCCGGCCGGCACGACGCCGCCAGCGGCGGGATCGACTGGGATCTCACCTTCGCCGACAGGACCTATGCCGTGCGGGGCAGCCTGGTGGGCACCGAGCTCGACCCCGGGGGCGCCGGACGGACAGGCACGGCCGGCAACCTGGAACTGGTCAAGCAGGCCGGCGTCTGGCGCGGGGGGCTCTCCGGCCGCTGGGAGAGCGACCGCTTCGACCCCAACGACCTCGGCTTCCTGCAGGCCAACGACGAGATCCAGACCCGCACCTGGCTGCAGTACCGCTACTCCGCCGACGGCGCGGCGAGCCTGATGAAGACCTCCAACCAGTACGTCAACGTCTGGCGGACCTGGCTCTACGGCGACCAGCGCCACGTGAGCCGGACCACCGGCGAGGAGGTCTGGGCCCACGGCGAGGGTCGTCCCAGCGGCGCGGGCATCTATTTCGAGAGCTACAACCAGACCCACGGCAACTGGGAGTTGACCGGCTGGGCCGAGCTCGGCGCCCCGGGCGTGTCCAAGTACAGCACGCGGTTCTTCGCGGGCCGGCGCGGGCCGCTCATGGAGACGGTCGCCTACGACGTGGTGGGGCTGCGCGTGCAGACCGACTGGACCCGCAGCCGGCGCCATACCTGGCGCGTGAGCCGCTCCGGCGACGCCGCCGGCAGCTCCGCCTGGGACCTGCGCTACGGCATCCGCACCGACGTGGGCCGGCGGCTGACCGCCAGCCTGGACCTGCGCTACGAGGACCGCCTGGCCGATGCCCAGTGGCTGGACAACCGGGCCGACCCCGCCGGCATCGACGGCGTGGCCTACGTGTTCGCCGAGCTGGATCAGCGGACCCTGGACATGACCCTGCGCACCAGCTGGTTCTTCGACCGCGACACGTCCCTCGAGCTGTACCTCCAGCCCTACCTGACCACCGGCCAGTACGCGCGGCCGCGCCACCTGGCCACCCCGGACAGCCGCGACCTGAGGCCCTACGACCTGGACACCGGGCCCTACGACTTCGACTTCGCCGCCCTGAACCTCAACCTGGTCTGGCGCTGGGAGTACCGGCCCGGGTCCACGCTGTTCGTGGTCTGGACCCACGGCCGCGACGGTTACCTCGCCCGTGACGACACGCCCGGCGACCAGCGCCTCTGGCTCGGCGACCTGGCCCCGGATCTGCTCTGGAACCAGGAGCCCACCAACACCATACTGGTCAAGCTCAACGCCTGGTTCTCCATCTGAGCGAGGGCGAGACGCCATGCCCGCCAGACGCCCCGCATCGGCCTGGGCCCGGCTGCGCCGCCAGGCGCGCCGTGCCCTCGGCCGGTTGAACCACCTCCTGACCGGCCACCGGTACGACGGCCCCTGCTTCGTGTTCCATCCCGCCTACGCCGCCGAGGACCTCGCCGGCCCCTACGACCTGCACCGACCGCACCGCATCCTCCATTATCTGCAGCAGGAACGCCTCCTGCGCCCCGGCGCCCTGCACCGCCCGCGGCCGGCGAGCCTGGACCGGCTGCGCCTGGTGCACACGCGCGCCTACCTCGAATCGCTGGAGGCGCCCGATGCGTTGACGCCCATCGTGGGCGAGGCCCTCCGTCCGGAGCTGCACGACGCCTTCCTCGCCGGATCGCGGGCCATGGTGGGCGGCACCCTGCGCGCCACCAAGCTGGCCCTGCGCCGGGGCGTGGTGGCGGTGAACCTCGGCGGCGGCTTCCACCACGCCTTCGCCGACCGCGGCCACGGCTTCAGCTGCTTCCACGACGTCGCCGTCGCCATCCGCACCTGGCGTGCCCGCGGCTACCAGGCGCCCATCCTGGTGATCGACCTGGACGTCCACGACGGCGACGGCACCCGGGCCCTCTTCGCCGACGACCCCTCCGTCCACACCTTCAGCCTGCACAACCGCACGCTCCTGGCCGAGGGTGCGGTGGCGGACACCTGCCTGGCTCTCGGACCGGAGGTCGACGACGCCACGCTCCTCGCCGCGGTGAAGGCCCATCTGCCGCCGGTGATCGGCCGGGTGCAGCCGGGCCTGGTCTTCTACCTGGCCGGCAGCGACGGCCACCGGCACGACCGCCTCGGCGACTGGCGTCTCAGCCACGACGGCCTGGTGGCCCGCGATCGTCTGGTGCTGGGGTACCTGCGGAACCGACCCGATCCCATCCCCACGGTCTACCTCCTGGCCGGCGGCTACGGCCGCCATGCCTGGCGGCATCCCGCGGCGACCCTGCGCTGGCTGCTCACCGGCGATGCCGCCATCGCACCGCCCCTGGACCTGGAGCTGCCGCTGGACCACTACCGACGGCTGGAGCCGCTGTTCTTCCGCCACGCCCGGCCCGCCGGTCCGGAGTCTCGCGCACCGGAGCGGTCCTCCGGGTCGGGCGACCTGGTCGATGGCTGGGAGCTGGACGCCGGCGACCTGCCCGGCCTCGAGGGCGTGCGCAGCACGCGCTTCCTGGATGCCATCCCCCGCCACGGCCTGGAGGTGGTGCTGGAGCGGAGCGGACTGCTGGACCGCATGCGCGGCCGGGGCTTCCGCAAGCTCGCCGTGGAGGTGGACCTGCACGATCCCCTGGGCCACCTGCTGCGCGTCCTGGACGTCGCCGGGGACGAACCCCGCCCGCTGCTGGAGCTGAAGCTACGCCGCGACGCCACGGCGGCCCCGCCCTATGGCCTGCTGTCGGTGGAATGGCTCCTGCTGCAGAACGCCCGCGGGGTGTTCGTCCTCGGCCGCCCGCCCCTCTCGGGGCAACGGTATCCCGGTCTGGGGCTGCTGCGCGACGTGACGGCCATGCTGGTGGTGCTCTGCGAGCGCCTCGAGCTGGACGGGCTCACCTTCCTGCCCGCCCACTTCCACATGGCGGAGCTGGCCCGCGAGGCGGCGGTGTTCTGGGATCCCGCCGCGGCCGCCCGCCACGCCGCGGTGCGCGCCGCCCTCGATGGCCTGCGCCTGGTGGAGATGGACCGCGCGGTCACCGCGGGCGAGGTGGTGGAGACCGCCTCCGGGAAGCCCTACGTCTTCATCCCCGAGCGCATGGTGGTGCCGGTGAGCTCGCGTCTGCAGGCGGACCCGCGCGTGGACGCGAGCCGGGCCGCCGCATCGGCCGGTGTGGAGGACGGCCCCGGCGCCGACAGGACCGCGGAGGACGCTCCCGGACGGAACGGGGCGGTGGCGCCGGTCTACCGCTGGCGCCGGCCGCCGGCCACGGACCCCTGACCCGCGGACCCGACGCGCGCGCCGCTCAGAACGCCTCGCCGATCCCCACCGAGGCGCGCACGGCCTGGTAGCCGACCGCCAGATCCAGCCGCACGGGCACGGCCTCCGGGCCGCGCTCGGTGTAGAGCCGCAGGCCGATCCCCACCGAGGGGCGCAGGTACCGCGCCTGCAGCGAGCCCACGTCCTCGCCCACCACCGCCACGCCGCCGAACACGGTCATCCCCACGCGCGACCGCGCCCGCCACCGCCACTCCAC
>JAASSM010000493.1 GCA_021767885.1 bacterium
CGGCGTGCGGTGCAGCTCGCGGGGGGCCGCGGGGCGGAGGGATCGGGTCGCATCAGGCATTCTCCCGGTCGGTCTGCTGGCTCGTGGCCAGGGAACGCTGGTAGGCCTTCCAGCCCGGGCACCAGCGCGTGTGCCAGTGCCAGAGGCGGCCCAGGAACGAGCGGGGCGCGGCCTCGGCCCTCGCCCGCCAGCGGCAGTCCGCACAACCGTGCGCGGCGGTCTCGCTCATGGCGGCTCCTACTTCCAGTGCTCGGAGATGAAGGCGTCCACCTCGGGGATCCCGCCCTGCATCACCAGGTACCCGTTGTGGGGCTCGCGGTCGGTGATCTCGCCGCAGACGGGGGTGAGCATCAGGCGCTGGACCTCGTCGCGGTCCTGGCTCTGGCCCAGGGCCCAGCCCAGCTTCACGTAGGCCACCTCGGGGGTCATGTTGGCCGCCGGCACCACTCCCAGGCCCATGATCTCCCGGCCGGTCTCGTAGACGTACATCTGCACGTAGCCCCAGAGGGTCTGCACGGTCATGTAGACGTGCACGCCGGCCTCGCGGGCGCGGTCCAGGGCCGGATAGAGGGGCTTGTTGACGTGGCCGAGGCCGGTCCCGGCGATGACGATGCCCCGGTAGCCGTTGTCCACCAGCGAGTCGATGATGTCCGGCTTCATGTTCGGGTAGTAGTAGACCAGCGAGACGCGGTCGTCGAAGCAGGCCTTCAGCGAGACGCGCTTCTCGTCGCGACGCCGGTTGTAATCCGGCCGGAAGGGCTTGACCCCGTCCTGGTCCACGCGGGCCAGGGGGATGTCGCTGAGGGTGCGGAAGGTGGATCGGTAGGAGGAGTGCATCTTGCGCACCCGGGTGCCGCGATGCAGCAGGCCGTACTCGTCGCTGGTGGGGCCGAACATGCAGACCATCACCTCGGCGATGTCGCTGGTGGCCGCCGTGCGCGTGGCGTTGATCAGGTTGATGGCCGCGTCGCTGCTGGGGCGGTCGCTGGAGCGCTGGCTGCCCACCATGACCACCGGGACCGGCAGGTCCTGGAGCATGAAGGTGAGCGCGGCGGCGGTGTGGTGCATGGTGTCGGTGCCGTGGCCCACCACGATGCCGGCGACGCCCTTCTCGATCTCCGCGGCGATGGCCTCGGCGGTGCCGATCCACTGCTCGGGGCCCATGTTCTCGGAGAAGACCCCGTAGAGCTTGTCGGTCTCCAGGTTGCAGACGTCGGCCAGCTCGGGCACCGACCCGTAGAGCTCGCCGGGCGAGAAGGCGGGGATCACCGCGCCGGTGCGGTAGTCCAGGCGCGAGGCGATGGTGCCGCCGGTGCCGAAGAGCTTCACCCGCGGCTTGACCGGGTCGTAGGGGAAGGCCTTCTCCGGGATCTGGTAGTGGGCCTCCTTGCGGCCGTGCACGGTGATCCGCTCGATGGTGTCGGCGCGGACGCCGATGTTGTAGCCGGTCTCCAGCTTCAGCACCACGTGGTCGGCGTCGGCGGTCTCGCTGCGAGGCAGGATCAGGCCGGTGAAGTCGCCGCGGTCGGTGTGCAGGGTGGCCTGGCTCCAGACCGGAGCGCCCTCGCGCTGCAGCACGTCCAGGGTGGGGGAGCGGTAGCCGGGGAAGTCGGTCTGCGTGCTCATGCCAGCGCCTCCTTGACCCAGGCGCGCACGGTCCGGCCGGCGATGCGGCCGCGCAGTTCGCGCATGACGTGTCCCATGGCCCAGTCCTCGCCCTGCCGCCCCGCGCGCGGGCCGGCGGGGACGGCGGCCAGGGCCTGGTCGAAGATGCGGCGGGCCTCGGCCTCCGGCAACAGCTCCGGCGGGTCCTCCTCGGCGTGGTAGATGCCCTCGGGGACCAGCTCGCCCCGGGCGAGACGGTCGACCTGCTCCTGCCACCAGGGCCCGGCGGCCTTCAGGCTCGGCGGCCGCGGGCAGCTGCGGTCCAGCAGCAGGCTGGCCAGGGTGGCCGGCGGCACGCTGCCGTTGGTGCGCGCCTGCAGGTCGCGGAAGAGGTCGTAGGCCGGATGGCGGCTGAGGCGCTCGGCCAGGTCACGGCCGACGCCCAGGTCCTGCAGCTGAGTCTGCCGCTCCCAGGGGCGGGCGGGCAGGGCGCCGATGATCCGCTCCAGGCGCGCATCGCTGATGCGGATGGGCGGCAGGTCGGTGTCCGGGTACATGCGGTCGGCGCCGGGCAGGATGCGCTCGAAGCCATCGGTGCCGTCGTCCAGGGCCTGGCGGGTCTCGCTGGGGACGCCCTGGACCGCGTCGCGGGCGCGGATCACGATCTCTCGCGCCGCGGTCTCGGCGTCCTGCTGGCGGCCCCAGACCACCAGGACCGGCACCGGGTCCTCCACGCCGCAGGCCTTGGTGATCTTGTCCCACTCGGCGCCCGAGAAGGTGGGCGCATCCTGGGTGGAGCAGGCGACGTTGGGAAGATCGTCGATGCAGGCGATCACCCGGATGCGGTCGCTGAACTCCTTGAGGAACGTGGTGCGCGGCTGGGTATGGGCGCCGAGGAGGCCCTCGAACCCGGGCAGGGGCACCGCCAGCACCGTGGCGCCCTTGTCCACGGCCTTGAGCACGTTGCGGAACTCGGTGGCGCGCACGCTGGGCGTGACGTCCACCCAGCGCTCGGCGATGTCGGGCTCGGTGACGTGGCGGCGCTGCAGCTCGCGCTGGATCGCCACCAGGCTGGTCTGGCGCAGGGCCTCGTTGTGCACCAGGCGCGGGATGTCCCGCAGGCTGGGCACGCCCTTGATCTCGACGCGGGTGCCACCGGTCACCGAGACGTTCACGTCCTGCCGGGCGGCGCCCGGACCGGTGCGCACCAGGCCGGAGACACGGGCCAGCCAGCGGATGATCTGGCCCACCTCCATCACCTCCCAGGGCGTGCGCATGTCCGGATCGGTC
>JAASSM010000494.1 GCA_021767885.1 bacterium
CCGTCCTCATCGAGGGCGACGACATCCACGACCCCATCGGCGACGCCGTCCGCTCGATCCTGGACGGCCACGTCCTGCTCAGCCGGGACCTCGCCCGCGAGGGGCACTATCCCGCCGTGGACGTGCTCGGCTCGGTGAGCCGGCTGCGCAACGAGGTGGTGGGACCGGACGATCGCACCGCGGGGGACCGCCTCCTGCGGTGGCTCAAGGCCCTGGAGGAGAACCGGGACCTGGTCAGCATCGGCGCCTACGTGCCCGGCAGCGACCGCATCCTCGACGAGGCGCTCGCGGCGCGAGACCACATCCGGGAGTTCCTCACCCAGGGGATCGACGAGCAGGCCGACGCGGGTGAGAGCCTGGCCGCCCTGCGGGCGCTGGCGGGCGGGGAGGCGGCATGATGTTCCGCTTCCGCCTGGAGAAGGTCCTGCAGCAGCGGCGCCGCGAGGTGGAGGCCCGCAGCCGGGAAGTGGCGGCCACGCGGGCAGTTCACGCGCGGCTGCTCGCCGCCCATGACCAGGCGGCACGGGACCTGCAGCGCCACCGCGAGGCCGCAGCCTCCGCACGGACCGCCGGGGCCCTGGATGCCGCGGCCCTGATGCGCGCCGGCGCCTGGCTGGACGTGCGCCAGGTCGAACTGGTGCGGCTCGGTGAGCAGGTGGCGCGCGCCGCGGCGGAGGTCGAGGCCGCCCAGGAGCGCCTCACCGCGGCCTGGCGGGACCGGGAGGTCCTCGAGCGATTGCGGCAGCGGCAGCACCGGGAGTGGCGCGAGGAGCAGGCCCGGCGCGAACGGCGGGCACTCGACGAGATCGGCTCGATCCGGGCGGCGCTGGCGGCGTCCAGCCGGATCGGCGGGGAATCGGCCTGATCCCCGGACCCGGCCGGGACGAGCGGCTCGACGCCGCACCGATGGATCACCGCGGCACCGCGTGCCGCAGAAAGGCGCGAACATGAAGAGCGTGCTGATCATCTCCAGCGTCACCTTCCTGCTGATCTTCGGCGGGGTGGCGGCGCTCGTCCTGACCCTCGGCGAGCGGGTCGGCGACGAGGCCGCCGGCGAGGCGGACCAGGCCGGTCCGGAGCGTCTCCTGCGCGACGCGGCCGCCGAGCGGGATCGGCTCCAGCGCCAGGGCGAGCAGCTCGCCCGCCTGGAGGGGACCTATGCGGCTCGCGAGGCCCTCATGAGCCGCATCCACAACCAGCTCCTGGAGACCATCGGCCGGCTGGAGAAGCAGCAGGACGTGTACGTCGAGGAGCAGGAGCAGGCCTCGGCCCGGCTGGCCAAGATGTACGAGGCCATGAAGGCCGACCGCGCGGCCATGATCCTCTCCGCCCTCGACCTCGACATCACCGTCGCCATCCTCGCCCGCATGAAGGAACGCGCGGCCGCGGAGGTCCTGTCCTTCATGGACGCGGGGCTGGCCGCGCAGATCAGCACCCGGCTCAGCCTGCAGGGAGGCGCGTGATGGAGATCGGCAGCGGCAACCTGGTGACGACCCGCGAGCTCGCCGGAGGCAAGGCATCCCCCGGGACCACCTCTCCAGCCCCGGAGGCGACGGGGGCTCCTGGCGATCCCTTCGCCATGCTGCTCGCCCTGCTCGGACCCACGCCCGCCACGGCCGCGCTGGCCGGTGCGGCTCCGGCCGACACGGGCGGCGGCGAGGGCGGCGGCGAGCCCACTGGCCAGGGCGCGACCACGCCGGACCCGGATGGCGGAGCCGGCCTGCTGCGCGGCCTGCTCGGCGGGACGCTGGTCGCGGGCGGTGGCCGTCCAGGCCGTCCGGTCGTGGCCGATCCACGGTTCCTGGCCGGAGACCAGATCCACGGGTCCGCGGCGGATCGCGCCGACCCGGGCGCTCGCCCTGTCGTGGCACCCGGGGCGGGCCCGGATCCGCGGCCGATCGGGGGCATCCCGGGTGGTCTGGGGACCACGCCGCCGGGATCGGCGCCCGCCGGCGACGGCGCGGGCAAGCCGGTGCCCCCCGGCGCGACCCCGGTGCACCATCCCGACGCGCCGCCAGCACCCATCTCCGATCCGGCGCCGCCGGCCCCCGGCGACACCCGCCAGCCCACCACCGGCAACGCCGCGCCCATGGGACCGGATGGCCGGCCGGTGGCCCCGCGAGGATGGCTGGGCGTGAGCGCGCCGACCGACGGAGATCCCTCCTCGCGGCCGCTGTCTGGCACCAGCACCGCCGCGCCCGACGTCGTCGCGCCCGGGGAACCGCCGACCCCCGGCGAGCCGGGCGACATCCAGGCGCGGCAGGCCGCCGAGGCTCCCACCGGACCGCCCGCCGCCGCGTCCAGCGGTCAATCCGGCGCGGCGGCACCCGTCACCGATCCCACCGCCGCCGTGGTGGCCGGTCTGCATACGACGGTGGGAGGTTCTCCCGGCACGATCGCGCAGTCCGGCGGGCTCCCTGCTGGTTTGACGACCGGCGGCCGGCCGGGGGATGCGCCCGAGGCCGGCGGCTCCCGGTATGCCGCCGAGCCGGCACACATCCGCGCACAGGTGGTGCGCCAGCTGGCGGCCGAGAGCACCGCACCGGGCCAGGCCCGCAGCCTGACCCTCCAGCTCGAACCCGAGCACCTCGGCAAGGTGGAGGTGCGGATCCGCGCCACCGACGACGGCCTGGAGGTGGTCTTCCGCGCCGAGAGCGCGGCGGCGCAGGACGCCCTGCGCGATCGCTCGGGAGAGCTGGCCCGGGCCCTCGGCGCGGCCGATGCCCGCTGGCAGAAGGTGGAGGTCAAGGTGAGCGAGCCGTCCAGCGGCAGCTCCGACCCCGAGGAGAGCGACGAGGACGGGTCCGAGGACCAGCCCCGTCACGACCAGCAGGATTCCCGCGATCGCCGCCAGGGCGACGGTCGCTAGCGAAGGGGTGTTCCCATGCC
>JAASSM010000495.1 GCA_021767885.1 bacterium
CCCGGGACCCCACCCGGGGGGCCATTTCTCGAGGGAACACCCCGCCTGCGCCATGACACGAGTCATGCCCTGCCGACGAATGCATTGTCAGCTGTATATACAGTCGCGACGCCGGCGGCCGCGCCGATGAGCACCCACACCCATAAGCCACACCCCCACAGCACATTACAAGGCTCGAAGATCCTGGCACCACTCCTGCTTCTCCGCGGGCGTCCCACCCCCTGTCCGCAATCCAGGAGGAACCCATGACCGTCCGCATCATCACGCTTCTGGTCGCCGTCTGCCTGCTCCTCGCCGCGGCCGCCCCCGCCCAGATGGATCACTCGGAGTTCGAGGAACTGGCTGGCCCGTTCGAGCGTCCCGAGGACGTGACCCTCGCCTGCCTCGGCTGCCACGAGGGCGAGGCCCAGGAGATCCACGCCACCATGCACTGGACGTGGCGGCAGCCTGGCGACGAGACCGGCCTGATCGGCAAGGCCGCCCACACGGTCAACAACTTCTGCATCAACGTGAACAGCAACTGGCCCCGCTGCACCTCCTGCCACATCGGTTACGGCTGGAAGGACGCCAGCTTCGACTTCACGTCCGAGGAAGCGGTGGACTGCCTGATCTGCCACGAGCAGACCGGCACGTACAAGAAGTTCCCCAAGGGCGCCGGCTACCCGGCCTCCGAGCCGACCATGTTCAACGGCGAGCTCTTCAGCCCGCCGGACTGGCCGGCGGTGGCCCAGTCGGTGGCCGCCCCGTCGCTGAACAACTGCGGCGTCTGCCACTTCTTCGGTGGCGGCGGCGATGCGGTCAAGCACGGCGACCTCGACTCCAGCATGCTCACCGCGTCGCGGGAGCTGGACGTGCACATGAGCGAGGACGGCGCCGGCCTCAGCTGCCAGGACTGCCACACCACCGTCGATCACCAGAT
This sequence comes from bacterium, assembly GCA_021767885.1. The sequence continues at coordinate 920 of JAASSM010000495.1, forward strand.
GGCCGGGCGCCAGTACACGCTGCCAGCCGACCACAAGGCCGACATGTTCGCCGCCGCCGGCGTGGAGCCCCAGATGGCCTGCGACTCCTGCCACGGCGCCGAGCCCCATGGCAAGCGGATGCTCGACGCCCACACCGAGAAGGTCTCCTGCCAGGCGTGCCACATCCCGGTCTACGCCCGCGGCCAGAGCACCAAGGTGTGGTGGGACTGGTCCCAGGCCGGCCAGCGCGACGCCAACGGCAAGCCCATCGTGATCGAGGGACAGGACGGCAAGGACAGCTACAACGGCAAGAAGGGCGCCTTCCGCTGGGAGCGCGACCTGACGCCGGAGTTCTACTGGTATGACGGGACCATGAGCTACGTGGCCATCGAGGACCGGATCGACCCCGAGACCGAGGTCTGGCTGCAGAAGCCCAACGGCAGCAAGGACGACCCGGCCTCCAAGCTCTACCCCTTCAAGATCCATCGCGGCAAGACGCCCTACGACACCGAGTACGACAACATGGTGGTGCCCAAGCTGCTCGGAAAGGCCGGCACCGGCGCCTACTGGGGCGATTTCGAGTGGGACGCGGCCATCCGCCTGGGCATGGCCAGCGTCGACGTCCCCTACAGCGGCGAGTACGGCTTCGTGGAGACGGCCTACGCCTACCCGGTCACCCACCAGGTGGCGCCCAAGGAGATGACCACCGACTGCACGGTCTGCCACGTGAAGAAGGGCCGCAAGGAGCTCAAGCCCGGGCTCGGCGAGTTCTAGCCCGACGGCACATCACCGGCGTGGCGCCCGGATCCTGCGGGACCGGCGCCCTGGGGCCCGAGCTTGCGGACACTCGGGCCCCGCTTCGTTCCGGTCCGGCCGCTCAGCCCCGCGCCTCGGCTGCCTGCTGCTTCAGCGGGAAGGCCGGCGCGCCGCCATCCTTGCCCTCGCCCGCGTAGACGGTCACGTGCGGGAAGGGGATCTCGATGCCGCGCGCATCGAAGGCCTTCTTCATCCGGCGGTTGAACTCCCGGCCGATGCTCCACTGCTTGATGGGCTTCGTCTTCAGACGGGCCTTGATGATCACCGCGGAGTCGGCGAACTGATCGACGCCGAGGATCTCGATGTCGTCGAGGATGTCGTCCTTGAACTGCGCATCCTGGCGGATCTCGTCGGACAGCTCGCGCAGGACCTGGACCACCTCGTCGGTGTCCTCGCGGTACGCCACGCCCACGTCGAAGACGTACATGGAGAAGTCCTTGGTCATGTTGGTGACCACGTCGATCTGCCCGTTGCGCACGTAGTGGACGCTGCCGGCGAGGTCGCGGATCACGGTCATGCGCAGGGTCACGCGCTCGACGAAGCCGCCACGGCCGGCGATCTGCACCACGTCGCCCTTGCGGATCTGGTCCTCGAGCAGGATGTAGAAGCCGCTGATCACGTCCTGCACCAGGTTCTGGGCGCCGAAGCCCACGGCCAGGCCGAGCACGCCAGCGCCGGCCAGGATGGGCCCGATGTCGATGCCGAACTCGTCGAGCACCATCATCGCGGCGATGATCATCACCACCACGCCCACGGCCTGGACCACGATGCCGCCGAGGGTGTCGGTGCGCTTGGCGAACTCGGCGTCGTCGCGCCCGCGGCCCATGGTGGCGAATCCGCGCAGCACCAGGCTCTTGATCACCCGCATGGCGATCAGCGCGATCACCACGATGAGCAGGACCTGCAGGCCGCTGGTCATGAGCCAGCGACCCACGTTCTCGAGATAGGTCGCGAAGTCGAAGGTCATGGTCTTCCTCCCGTCGAGGGTCGAGGGGTGGACATACCAGACACCTAACGACGTCTCGCCAGATCCGCCGGGCCGCTCAGCGGCCGGAGGCCACGATGTCCCGCGTGCGCGGGCCGCAGCAGAACAGCAGGTCGAGCAGCGAGAGGTTGTGGAGGAAGGGGCCCCAGAGCTGGGGATAGATCACCGGCCGATAGGCCAGCCGCAC
>JAASSM010000016.1 GCA_021767885.1 bacterium
CCTGGGGCTGGGCCTGTCCGGCATCGCCTTCGCCGCCGTCCCCCTCTGCCTGGTCTGGGGCGCGGTGGCCGTGCACCTGGGGCGCCGGCAGAACGCCCTGGCGACCGGCGAGCATGGAAACGACCCCGCCGTGGCCTCGCCCCCCGCGCCGCGGCCGGCCGCCGTCTCGCCCCTGCCCGGCCCCGGCGCCTGACCCTCCCCACCGCAACGCCGGCGTCCCTCGCAGATGGCGTTCAAGTCGTCATCCGTGGCGCCGATATCCCGGAGGTATCGACACCCCATGGGTCCACCCCTGCGAGGATCGCCGACCATGCGTGACAAGCGCCGCCACCAGCGTCCCAAGAGTCCGCACCGCATCAACGTGCTCTCGGCCAACGACGACCGGATCATCGGCCGCCTGGTGGACATCACCCCCGGCGGGCTGATGTTCCTGACCGAGGACGAGTATCCCGACTCGGCGGTGCTGCAGCTGCGGCTGCCCCTGCCCCGGATGGCCAACGGCAAGACGGCCATCGAGGTGGAAGGCCCCGTGGTCTGGACCCGCGAGGACGACAACCCCCGCTTCCATCGCGTCGGTGTGCGCTTCGACCACCTCGGCGCCGAGGAAGCCTACATCATCGAGACCGTGCTCCAGCGACTGCATCTGGTCGGCTGAGCCTGGACCGCGAAAGGACTGGCATGCAGCGCAAAGACGGGATCCTGCTCGAGTCCGGCACCAACGAGGTCGAGGTCCTGGAGTTCGAACTCGACGGCCAGGGCTTCGGCGTCAACGTGCTCAAGGTCCAGGCCATCGAGCAGTTCGACACCGCGCGGGTCACCGAGATCCAGCTCGCTCACGACGCGGTGATCGGGGGCTACCTCTATCGCGACGGCGTGATCACGCTGGTGGACCTGGGCCGGGCCCTCGCCGTGGGCGATCTCGACCAGGACGCCCTCGCACCCGCCGAGGCCGCCGCGGTGCAGGAGGCCCTGGCCGCCACCGGCCCGGTGACCGACGACATCCGACCCGATGCCGGCGCCGGACCCGCGCCGTCGACGGACCGCGCGGCCGAGACCGTGGAGACGCGGATCGTGCTGGTGCTGGAGTTCAACGAGCTGACCACCGGCTTCCTGGTCAGCGGCGTCAACCGCATCCACCGCATCAGCTGGGACGCCATCAGCCCGCTGAGCCCCTTCCTGGCCCAGGTGGAGAGCAAGTTCACCGGGTCGTTGAACATCGAGGGCCGCGAGGTGCTGGTGGTGGACATGGAGCGGATCCTGGCCGACATCCTGCCGAGCACGGGGGCCGCCTACATCATCCGCGAGGGCGAGGGCGACCGCCCGGCGCCCACCGAGGAGGAACGCGGCCAGGTGCCGGTGGTGCTGGCCGAGGACTCCGTCACCATCCGCGCGGTGCTCACCCGGGAGCTGCAGCGCGGCGGCTACGCACAGGTGGAGGCCTTCGACAACGGCGAGACGTGCTACGCCGCCCTGCAGGCCCGCGTGGAGCAGGCCCGCGCCGATGGCAAGGATCCCGCCGCGGCGGTGGGCGTGGTGGTCTCGGACATCGAGATGCCGCGCATGGACGGCATGACGCTCTGCAAGCGCACCAAGCAGGACCTCGGCCTGGCCGGGGTGCCGGTGATCCTGTTCTCCTCGCTGATCAACGAGCAGATCGCCATGAAGTGCGAGTCGGTGGGGGCCGACGCCTACGTCAGCAAGCCGCGGTTCAACGAGCTCCTCGAGCTGGTGGACCGCCACGTGTTCGGCGGCTGACGGACGCCAGGAGGGGTGTGGGGAGGATGCGAGGGCGAGCCTAGTGCTCGCCCTCGCGCTCGTGCCCCTGGTAGAGGCGGTCGATGATCTCGCGGTATCGCTCCTGGATCACCTTGCGCTTGAGCTTCAGCGTGGGCGTGATCTCGCCGTGCGTGAGGCTGAAGCCCCGGTCGAGCAGGTGGAAGCGCTTGATGCGCTCGAAGCTGGCCAGGTTCTGGGACTGGCGCTGGATCCGCTCGCGGATGAAATCCACCACCGCGTGATCGCGCAGCAGCTCGGTCCGGTCGGCGAAGCGGATGCGCTGCTCGCGGGCCCAGGCCTCGAGGGCCTCGAAGCTGGGCACCACCAGGGCGCCCACGTACTTGCGACCCTCGCCCACCACGGCGATCTGCTCGATGTAGTGGTCCTTGCCCACCTGGGATTCGATGTTCGCCGGCGCGATGTTCTTGCCCCCGCTGGTGACCACGATGTCCTTGATGCGGTCGGTGACGCGCAGGAAGCCGTCGGCGTCGATGGCGCCCACGTCGCCGGTGCGTAGCCAGCCGTCGGCGGTGAACATGGCCGCGGTGTCGGCGGGACGGTTCCAGTAGCCGAGCATGACGTTGGGTCCGCGGACCTGGATCTCGTCCTGATCGCCGAGGCGCACCTGCACGTCCTTCACCGGCCGCCCCACCGAGCCGAGGCGCAGGCCGCCCGGGCAGTTGGCGCTCACCATGGGCGCGGTCTCGGTCAGGCCGTAGCCCTGGCAGACCAGCAGTCCGGCCGCCAGGAAGGTCTCCTCGATCTCCTGGGCCAGCGGCGCCCCGCCGGCGGCGAAGAAGTTCTTCTTGCCGCCCACCACCGCACGGATCCGGCGGAGCACCAGCAGGTCCGCCACCTGGGCGCGGAGCCAGAGCCAGGGGTCGGTGGACCGGCCGGCGAAGCGCCGGCCGTGAAAGGCCTTGCCCACGCCCAGGGCCCAGTGGAAGAGCTTGCGGCGCAGGGGTCGTCCCCGCTCCACCTTCTCGAACATGGTGGCGTGGATCTTCTCGTAGAGCCGCGGGACGCCGGTCATGGCGGTGGGCTTGACCTCGGCCATGGCCTGGACGATCTGCTTCGGATCCTGCAGGTAGCAGTTGGTGGCGCCCTGGTGCAGGATGTAGAAGGTCCAGGCGCGCTCGAAGGCGTGGCTGAGGGGCAGGAAGCAGAGGGAACGATCCCGCGGACCGAGGGTGAAGCGGTCGTTCACCGCGTCGATCTGGTGGAAGAAGTTGGCGTGGCTGAGCATCACGCCCTTGGGGTCGCCCGTGGTGCCGCTGGTGTAGATGATGGTGGCGAGATCGTCCGACCGGATGGCGGCCTGGCGGGCAGCGATCTCGGCGTCGCCGTCGAGATCCTCGGCCGCCGCCGCCCAGTCCGCGAAGCTCTCGACGCCGGCGGCGGGATCGGCGGCCGCGTCGTCGAAGACCAGGATCCGCCGCAGATCCGGGAGCTGGTCGCGCACCGCCAGCAACGCCGCCAGTTCCTGCTCGCCGCCCACGAAGATCACCCCCACCCCCGCGTCGCGCACGATGTGCGCCACCTGCGCGGACGTACTCGTGGGATACAGGGGCACCACCACGCCCTGGGCACGCAGGATGCCGATGTCGCAGATGGTCCAGGCCGGACGGTTCCACGACATGATGCCCACGCGGTCGCCAGGCGCCACGCCGGCGGCCAGCAGGCCGCGCGCCACCGCCTGCACCGAGCGGTCGAGGCTGGCGTAGGAGATGTCGGCCCAGTGCTCGCCGCTGCGGAAGCGCAGGGCGGGATGCTCGCCGAGCTCGCGGGCCCTGGCGGTGATCATGGTGGACAGGTTCAGGCGCATGACGATCCTTTCGCCCTCCCGGGCGCCCCCAATATACGCGGCCGCCCGGATGCGGGCCAAGCGCCGATGGCCGCCGGCCGCCGCCGCCCCGGCGGACGACGACGCCGCCGCGGCCTCCAGAACCCATCAAATCCATACAGTTCCCTCATATCCGCATGACATCGGTCCCCGATCCTGTGCGGGAGTTCCGGGCCTCGCGGCGACGTGCCGGGCGTGCGCCATGGCCGCGCCGGGGGGCCCGCCCCACGCAGCCATCCACCGGCAAGTCCCGGGAGCGATCGCATGGCCCTGCAGAACTCCAGCGAGAGTGCCGTCCTGCGCCGGGCCGGGGTCCACCGCCGTGCAGCCGCGGCCCCCGGCTGGTCCAGGGCCCAGGAGTGCCTGGCCCGCCGCGTGGCCCGGACCATCAGCTACGTGGCCAGCCCACCGGTGCTGACCGCCGCCAGCAGCCTCGCGGCCGCGAGCATCGATGGACGCCCGACGGCGTACCTGGCGGCCGGCCTCCTCGTCGCGGTGGCCGCGGTCCTGCCCCTGGCCATCCTCCTGCGCCAGGTCCGCACCGGGACCGTCAGCGACCTCGAGGTGACCCGCCGCGAGGAGCGGACCTGGCCCCTGCTGCTGACCACCACCTGCGTGGGGCTGGGCGCCGGACTGGTGCTGCTCGTGGGCGCACCTCCGGGCGTGGCCGGTCTCGGCGCCATCCTGGGGGTCCAGAGCCTGCTCCTGCTGGCCATCACCGGCTCCTGGAAGATCAGCGTGCACGCCAGCGCCGCCGCGTCCGCCGGCGCCCTCGGGTGGGTGCTCAGCGGGCACCCGGAGCCCGGGCTGGTCCTCGTCGGACTGGTGGTCTGGTCCCGTCTGCTGCTGCGGCGCCATTCGCCGCTGCAGTGCCTGGGCGGGGCGCTGGTGGGAGCGGGCTCGCTGCTGCTGCTCTGGCCCCTGCTCGCCGGCTGAACGGTGACACGGCTCCGGTGAGGGATATGGTCAGGCGCGGCGGAGCTCGCCCACCGCCGCGACCATGGCCGCCACCCGGTCCGGCGCCACCGGTCCGCGCCAGTGGCCGCCCTCCTTGAGGGCCGACCCCACCACCAGCGCGTCCGCCGCCGCGTACGCGGCGACACGATCCGGGGTGACGCCCGACCCGATCACCACGGGCAGATCGCAGGCCCCGCGGACGGTGGCCAGGTCGGCCGGGCTGGTGGGTTCGCCGGTGGCCCCGCCGGAGATGATCACCGCGTCCGCGCCGGCGAACGCGGCCGCCCGGGCGGTGTCGTCCAGGGAGACGTCGGCTGTGGGGGCGTGGGCGGCGTGCTTCTTCTTGATGTCCGCGAGCACGGCCACGTGGCCGGCGCCGATGGCGCGACGGTAGCGCAGCAGCGGGCCCGCACAGGCATCGAGCCAGCCCTCGTCCGCCACGTGGCCGAACACGAACCCCTCCACGCGCACGAACTGCAGCCCCGCCGCCAGGGCCACGGCCAGGGCCTCGCGGTTGGCCCCCGCCAGCACCTGCACGCCCACCGGACCGGGGAACACCTCGCTCACGTGCGCGGCCACCGCCGTCATGGCCGCGGTGATCTCCGGCCCCACGCCGCCGCGCAGATAGGGGACGTCGTGCATGTTCTCGAGCAGGACCGCGTCCACGCCGGCCTCGGCCAGGAGGTCGGCCTCGGCGCCCACCCGCGCGACGATCTCGCCCACCGGCAGGGCATGGTCGGGCGTGCCCGGCAGCGCCGGGACGTGGAGCATGCCGATCAGCGCGGGGCGCGCGGTCTCGGCCAGGAAGGCGAGCGCCATGACCACCTCTCCGGAGACGGGACTCGGCGGCGGAGCACCGGACACGGGCACCGGACGGGTGCCGACCGGACGCCGGGGACGCCGCGATTATGGCACGCGGCCGCCGATCAATCCACGCCCACGGTCTCCTCGCTCGCCGCCGCGGCGGAGTCCGCCCGCGCCTGGGCCATCTGCTCCTCGTTCCAGGCCACGGCCAGGTCGAAGAGGCCGGCCAGGGTGTCGGTCTTCCGGAAGAGCGCCAGGGCCTCCTCCAGCTGGGTGTCGCGCTCGATGGCCACCCGGTAGGCGGCCTCCGCGCCGTGCAGGCGACGCACCACCTCGCGGCGCAGGCCCCAGCGCAGGAAGTCCTCGTTGGCCTGCAGCAGGGAGTCGCTGAGCGCGAGGTCGAAGACGCCCAGGTACTCCTCGATGTTCTCGCGCTGGGCGAGGAACTCGCCGAAGTCGGCCAGGACGTCGTCGCCGGCGCGCCAGTCGCGATCGATCTTTGGGTGCGCGTTGGCGTAGTCCACCGCGTACGCGAACAGGGCGCCGTCGCGCTCGACGGCCATCTCGAAGTCGGTCAGGAAGCTCTGGTCGATCTCGATGTCCGGCGTGATGCCGCCGCCGCCGTAGACCACCCGGCCGCTGTCGGTGTGGTAGACCTCCTTCTCGAAGCGCGGGATCTCCCGGTCCTCGGGCCGCTCCTCCAGGGGCTGCTCCATGGCCACCGGCTCGTCGGGATTGTCGGCGTTGAGGTGGTGGCCCTCGTCGTCGCGGTCCTTGTGGATGCTGCGGCCGGACGGCGTGTAGTAGCGGGCGGTGGTGAGCTTGAGCGCCTCCTCCTCGTTGAGGCGGAAGACCGTCTGCACCGAGCCCTTGCCGAAGGTGGTCTTGCCCACCACCAGGCCGGCGTCGTGATCCTGCAGCGCGGCGGCGAGGATCTCGCTGGCCGAGGCGGACGACCCGTTCACCAGCACCACCATGGGCACCTTGCGGTAGGTCTCGCCGCGGCGCTCGGCATAGAAGCTCATGCTGTTGGCGGGCAGCCGGCCCTTGGTGTAGACCAGCAGCGTGCCGCGCTCGAGGAACAGCTCGCTGACCCGCTTGGCCGCCTCGAGCAGACCGCCGGGGTTGAAGCGCAGGTCCAGGATCAGGCCCTCGGGATCCTGGGCGTAGAGCTGGTCCAGGTCCTCGCGCAGCTCGTCCACGGTGGTGCGCGAGAAGTTCTGGATCCGGATGTAGCCGATGTCGTCCATCATGAAGGCGTAGGGCACGCTCTCCACCTTGATGATGTCGCGGGTGATGGTCAGGGGGATGGGCTCCTCGCGGCCGGGCCGCTTGATGGTGATGTTCACCTTGGTGCCCTTGGGCCCGCGCAGCTTCTTGACCGCGTCGCGGCTGGAGAAGTCGTAGGTGGACTCGCCCTCGATCTCGATGATCTGGTCGCCGCCCTGGATGCCCATGTAGTAGGCGGGCGTGCCCTCGATGGGCGACATCACCGTGGGGTAGTGATCGCGGGGCTGGATCGTGATCCCCAGGCCGCCGAACTCGCCCTCGGTGGACATGACCAGGTCCTCGTAGTTCATGGGCGGCAGGAAGACCGAGTGCTCGTCCAGCGTCTCGAGCATGCCGTCGATGGCGGCCTCGGCGATCTTCCGGGCCTCCATCTCGTCCACGTAGTTGAGCATGACGCGGTCGAAGACGTCCATCATCAGCTCGGCCGCCTCGAGCTGCTGGGCCCGCTTCGTGCGCGGGTCGGCCTGGTCCTCGGCCAGGGCGCCGGCGGCCACCCAGCCGCCCGCCGCCCCGAACACCACCGCCAGCACGAGGGTGAAGATGAGCGGTCGTGGGAATCGATCCATGGAACCCGTCCTTCGGTTGCAGAACGCCCGGCGGCGCGGCCATGGGGGCCGCCGCCAGGGCTCAGAGGAATCTCAGCAAGCCATGTTCCAGCCGCGCCAGGTGGGCGAGCGCCTCGTCGCGCACCGCATCCGGCGGGAGGCTCGCATCGAGGACCGCGAACCGCGGCTGCCCCGAGGCGGCGAGGGCCTGGTAGCCCTCGTAGACCCGCTCGTGGAACGCGAGGTCCTCGCGGTCCAGGCGGTCGGTGCGGCGCTGCTTGAGCCGGGCCCGACCCTCCGCCGGCGGCAGCAGGCAGAGGAAGGTCAGGTCCGGCACCAGGCCGCCGGTGGCGAACGCGTTCAGGCGCTCGACCAGCCGGTCGCCCAGGCCGCGGCCGAACCCCTGGTAGGCCACCGAGGCGTCGGCGAAGCGGTCGCAGAGGATGATCAGCCCGGCCTCCAGCGCCGGTTGCACCTTCTCGCGCACCAGCTGGGCCCGGCTGGCCTCCATGAGCAGCAGCTCGGTCTCCGCGCACATGCCCTGGGACGACAGGTCCAGCAGCACGCTGCGCACGCGCTCGCCGATGGCCGTGCCACCGGGTTCGCGCAGGATCAGGGGCTCGCAGCCCCGCTCGCCGAGGTGGGCGGCCAGCGCGGCGATGAGCGTGGTCTTGCCGCTGCCCTCCGGCCCCTCGAAGGTGATGAACAGGCCACGATGGGCCGGCTCGAGGCGGTGCGGCGTCACCGGCGGATCCCGTCGTCGTCGTCATCGTCGGGATCGCGATCCCCGGGCCACGGCTCGTTGGCATAGGGATCGGTCCGCGGCCCGGGCTGCGGGTCCGGCTCGCCGGGCGTCACCGGCGGGGCGGCGTCCGGCTCCGGCGCCACGCGCGTCGGGGCGTCCGGATCCCCGGCGGGCGCCGGCTCCGGCTCCGCCTCGGGCTGTGGTTCCCGCGTCCGCTCACCCGGGGGCGGCGGGCCGGGCAGCTTGCCGGCCACGTGGACGATCCGCTGGATGGTGGTCAGCAGCGTGAGGATGGCCAGCAGCCAGAGGATCCCGTAGAGCACCACGTGCCCCAGCAATCCGCCCACGCCCAGGGCCACCACGCGCTCGGTGCGCTGCAGCACGCCGATGGTGCAGGTCTCGCCCACGCCCTCGGCCCGCGCGCGCACGTAGCTGGTGGCCAGCGAGCCGAACATCACCACCAGCACGAGGATCACCGCCCGCAGCCAGTTGTCGGGCATCTGGGACATGTACCAGATGGCGATGCCGGTGAGGTAGCCCGCCTCGCCGAAGCGGTCGAGCACCGAGTCGAGGAACGCCCCGCGACGGGAGACGGTTCCCTGCAACCGGGCCAGCGCCCCGTCGAGCATGTCGCAGGCCGAGCCGATCAGGAACACCAGCGTGCCGAGGAAGAGCAGCCCCTCGGCCACCATCCACGCGCCCAGCAGCGCGATCACGGTGCCGGCGATGGACACTGCCAGGGGGCTGAGGCCCCAGCGATCGAGGGTGAGGACCAGCGGGCGCAACCGCCCCCGCGCCGCGTCCTTCCAGTTGCCCAGATCCATGATCACTCCTCCGGTTCGTTGGGGTCGGAACCCCGCAGCAGGAGCACCAGTTCCCCCCGCAGGCGGGGGCCAGTGAACTGCTCCAGGACCTCCGCGGCCGTGCCGCGGACCGTCTCCTCGTGAAGCTTGGTGATCTCGCGGCAGACCGCCAGTTCGCGCCGCGGGGCCACCTCCGTCAGGATCTCCAGCGTCGACCGGATCCGGTGCACGCTCTCCAGGACGATCGCCGTGCAGCCGAGGGCCAGCAACTCCTCCAGCCAGCGGGCCCGGGCCCCCTTCTTGCGCGGCGGATACCCGGCGTAGACGAACCGGTCGGGCTCGAACCCCGCCAGGACCAGCGCGGCCAGCGTGCTCGACGGCCCCGGCGCCACGCTCCAGGTGCGGCCGGCCTGCCGCAGGGCCCGCAAGAGGGTGAACCCCGGATCGGAGATGCAGGGCGTGCCCGCATCCGAGACCACCGCCACCCGCTCGCCGGCGGCCAGCCGGTCGAGGATCTGCGCCACGGCGCGGTCCTTGTTGTGGTCGTGGTACGCCGCCAGGGGCGTCCGCAACCCGTGATGCGCCAGCAGCCGCCGCGTCTGGCGCGTGTCCTCGGCGTAGACCACGTCGCACCCCGCCAGCACCGCCAGGGCCCGCAGGGTGATGTCGCCCAGGTTGCCGATGGGCGTGGCCACCAGCCAGCACGACCCCGGCGCCAGGTCCACCGCCGGCAGCGGCAATGCCGCCGGGGACGCCGGCTGCTCCGGTCCGGTCATGCCGGCTCCGGCGCGGGGCGGCCGAGGTCGCAACCCGGCGGTTGCCGGCGCTTGAACGCCTGGCTGCGCATGCGCCCGGCCACGGCCTCCACCAGCGCGGGCGCGAAGCCCAGGGCCGCGAGCTGCCGCGGCTCCAGGCGCTCGTCCACCAGGTGGTGCAGCAGCCGATCGGCGTCCGCGTAGGTGAAGCCCAGTTCCTCCTCGTCCGACTGCCCCTGCCAGAGGTCTGCGCTCGGCGCCTTGGTCAGCACCGCGTCCGGCAGCTCGAGGTGCCTGGCCAGAAGACGGATCTCGGTCTTGTAGAGTTGCGCCACCGGATTCAGGCCGCAGGCCTCGTCGCCGTGCAGGGTGGTGTAGCCCAGCAGCCACTCCGTGCGGTTGCCCGTCCCCAGGACCAGGGCGCGGCGCGCCTGCGACGCGTCGAAGAGGGTGATCATGCGCACGCGCGCCATGACGTTGCCCCGCCGGACGGCGTCGGCGTCGGGGTGGGCGGCGAGGAACGCGTCCACCACCGGGGTGATCTCGAACACCTCCGCCCGCATGCCGATGGCCGCGGCCACCGCCTGGGCGTCGGCCAGGCTGTCGGGGTTGCTGGTCCGATAGGGGAGGCAGAGGCCGTGGACGCGATCGGCGCCCACCGCCCGGACGGCCAGCGCGGCGCTGACGGCCGAATCGATGCCGCCGGAGAGGCCCACCACCAGGCCATCCTGGCCGCTGGCCGTGAGGGTCTCGTGGATGAAGCTCTGGGCGCGATCGGCCGCCGTGGCCGGATCCAGGGCCCAGGCGGGGCGCTCGGGTGCCGGGAGGTGGGTCATGGGGGCGTCTCCTCGGGTGGGCCGGTTCTGGTGGGCAAGATACTGCGGAGCGGGGCAAAAGTCCCGCGCCGAATTGGAGCGGCGCCGGCCGCGCCGGCTCACCGGACCGCGCCCGGTCAGGCCACCTCCGGCGCGGTCAGGAGCGCTGCCAGGTCTCCGGCAGCAGCAGCACCAGCACCGTGTAGATCTCCAGGCGGCCGGCCAGCATGAAGAACACCAGCAGCCACTTCTCCCAGGCCAGGAAGTGCGCGTAGTTCTCCGCCGGCCCCACCGAGCCCAGCCCCGGGCCGATGTTGCCGAGGGTGGCGGCCGTCGCACCCACGGCGGTCACCAGATCACGGCCGCCCAGGGTGAGGACCACCACGCCCAGCACGTAGACCACCACGAAGAGCAGGAAGAAGCCCAGGACGTTGGTGATCAGCTGCGAGGAGACCGTGCGGTCGTTCAGCCAGAGCGTGGTCACGGCCCGCGGGTGGACCAGCTTCTTCAGCTCCTGCTTGCCCGCCTTCAGCAGCAGCAGCAGGCGCATGACCTTGATGCCGCCGCCGGTGGAGCCGGCGCAGCCGCCCACCGCCATCAGCACCAGCAGCACCGCGTGGGCCACCGGGGGCCAGAGCAGGTAGTCGGCCGTCCCGAAGCCCGTGGTGGTGATGATGGAGACGGTCTGGAAGACGCCGTGGCGGACGGTGTCGTGCAGGGAGGGGAAGAAGCCGCCGGCCACCAGGGGGCCGAGGATCAGCAGGGCCGCCACCAGCGTCACCAGGCCGTAGAAGCGGAACTCCTCGTCCCGGCCATAGACCGTCAGCTTGCCCCGCAGCGCCTGGTAGTGGAGCGCGAAGTTCACGCCCGCCAGGAACATGAAGACGATGATGATCCAGTCCACGGCGGGGTCCTGGTACGCGCCCACCGAGGCGTTCCGCGTGGAGAAGCCGCCGGTGGCCATGGTGGCGAAGGCGTGGCAGACGGCATCGAAGACCGACAGGCCGGCCAGGTGGAGCGCCACGGCCTCGATGCCCGTCAGCAGCACGTACACGCCCCACAGCAGCTTGGCCGTCTGCCGGATGCGCGGGGTCAGCCGCTCGGCCACCGGTCCGGGGACCTCGGCCCGGAAGAGCTGCATCCCGCCCACGCCCAGCAGCGGCAGGATGGCCAGGGCCAGCAGCACGATGCCCATGCCGCCCAGCCAGTGGGTGAGCGCCCGCCAGAAGAGCAGGCCGTGGCTGCGGCCCTCGATGTCGGTGAGGATGCTCGCCCCGGTGGTGGTGAAGCCGCTGATGGACTCGAAGGCGGCGTCGGTGTAGGCGGGGATCTCCCCGGACAGCCAGGCCGGCACCCCCCCCAGCAACCCCACCGCCAGCCAGCCCAGCGTGACCACGGCGAAGCCCTCGCGCACGCGCACGTCCCGGGCGCCTCGCCCCAGCCACATCAGACCGCCCCCGAGGACGCCGCCGAGGGCGCCGGCCCCCAGGAACGACCACCAGTCCGCGTCGCCATGCAGGGCGGAGACGCCGGCGGGCAGGAGCATGGCCGCCGCCGTGACCGCCAGCAGGAAGCCC
>JAASSM010000496.1 GCA_021767885.1 bacterium
CACGTGTGGGCCGAGACGTTGCCGCCCTCGTGATCGCAGTGCAGCACGAGGTACAGGCGCAGGGCGTCGGCCACCTCGGCGTGGTCGTCCCGCAGGCCGAGCATGTGGGCGAAATTGGTGGCGAAATCGAGGTCCGCCTCCGGCGCGATGCGCGGGCCCTTCTCGAAGCGCTGGCGGTAGATGGCCGCGGCGATGGTGGGCATGCGGGCCAGCAGGGTCAGGCAATCCTCCAGCATGGACCGCCAGAACTCGGTCTTGGCCTCGCCGGCGCTGTACGCCTTGACGAACTCGCTCTCGCCCTGCATGGCCAGCACGGCGGTATCCAGCATGCACATGGGGTGGGAGTCGGCGGGCAGGCTCTCCAGGACCTGCCAGACGTAGTCCGGCACCACGGCCCGGCGGGCGAGGTCGGCGCGCAGATCCTCGCGGGCCGCGGCGTCGGGCAGCTCGCCGGTGCACAGCAGGAAGAAGATGTCCTCGGGGGTGCGATCGGTCAGCTCGCCGAGCGGCGTGCCACGGATGAGCAGCCCCTTGTCCGGCGGGACCTCGCTGGTGTCGCAGACCATGGCCTTGACGCCGCGCATGCCGCCGAGCGCCTGCGCCAGGGTGACCTCGCTGATCACCTGGTCGCCATGGTTCTTCGCCAGCGTGGAGAGGTCGTCGCGCCAGGCGGGGATCTTCTCCGCGAGCAGGTCGTGCAGGTTCGCCATGCCGTTCTCCTCGTCAACCCCGGATCCGTGGCCCCGGGACATGGTCGTGGGCGGGATGAAAACGCGAGTCTGAACAAGCTAGCGTCTTACGGTCGCGCGGCAACCATCAGGCTGTGGTTGCCAGCGGAGCCCGTGTGTAGTTTGTTTCGGGCGTCGAGATACCTGAGCCGTCACCGAGGAGGACCCGGATGAACGACGACGTGCGCGAGTGCCTGGAGATCATGGACAAGGCCGTGGAGTTCGAGGAGGCCGGCATGACGTTCTACCAGGACCGGGCCGAGAATGCTCCCAGTTCCCTGGAACGGGACCTCTTCGCGTCCCTCGCCAAGGACGAGAAGGGGCACAAGGAGTACCTGCTCCAGCTGAAGGCGCAGCTCCTGAAGAACGAGAACCCCGAGGACATGGAGCCGCAGACCGATCCCCAGCAGTCCTCGGCTCGCGAGATCTTCGAGCGCGCGCTCGAGAACGCCAGCGATCCCTACGCTGCCCAGGCGTCGGAACTGGAGATCGTCCAGGGCGCCATGGACGTGGAGCGCAAGGGGTACCACATGTACGCCAATGCCGTCTCCACCGTGAAGTCGGACCGGGCCCGGGAGATCTTCCAGCACCTGGCCGAGGAGGAGCAGCGGCATTACGCGCTGCTGAAGAACACCTACGATTACATGGCCGACCCCGAGGGCTGGCACGGCTTCGACGAGAACCCCATGCTCGACGGCGGCTAGGCCGGCGGCCGGGATCGATCCTCGCGGCGGCCGCCCCCCCGGGCGGCCGCCGCCGTCTGCGCACCGGAGGCGACGACGCGTGAGCCCGCTTCGCGACTACTTCACCGACGTGATCGCCATGGCGCCCATGGCGCAGGGGGGCAATCTGCCCTACCGCCGGCTCTGCCGCGAGTTCGGCGCCGACCTGACCTGCAGCGAGATGGTGCTGGCCCACAAGCTGCTGAAGGGTGGCGAGGGGCCGCTGCTGCGCCATCACCCCAGCGAGGACACCTTCGGGATCCAGCTCGCCGGCAACCGTGGCAACGTCCTGGCCGAGGCCGCGCGGATCGCCGTGGATCGCGGCGCGCGGTTCCTCGATCTGAACTTCGGTTGCCCCATCGACCTGGTGACGCGCCGCGGCAGCGGCGCGGCGCTGCTGAAGCGCCCCGCGCGGCTGGCCGCCCTGGTGCAGGCCGTGCGCACGGCGGTGGACGTGCCGCTGTCGGTGAAGATCCGCATCGGCTGGAGCGAGGAGCGCATCAATGCCGTGGACATCGCCCGCGCCGCCGAGGACGCCGGTGCCGACGCCGTGGTGGTCCACGGCCGCACGCGCGCCCAGCGGTACAAGCGGAGCGCCGACTGGAACGTGATCGCGGCGGTGGCCGACGCCGTCTCCGTCCCGGTCCTCGGCAACGGCGATCTGCTGACCCCATGGGATCTGGACCGGCGTCGGCGCGAGACGCCGGTGCGGTCCTTCCTGGTGGCGCGCGGCTGCCTGATCAAGCCCTGGATCTTCCGCGAACTGGCCACCGGCGAGGCCTGGTACCCCACCGTCGAGGAGCGCTGGGCGGTGATGGGGCGCTACCTGGAGTTCGCCCTCGAGCACTTCGGGGACGACGAGAAGGGGCGTGGCCGGGCCCACCGGTTCCTGATCTGGCACCTCCACTTCTGGCACCGGTGGCGGCCCTACACCGAGGCGGACTTCCGCGATCACCTGCCGGAATCGCTGATCCAGCGCCGCGAGGACCTGGTCTGCGAGGACCCGGAGGAGGCGCTGCTCGCCAGCGCGGACGAGGCCGACCACGAGGTGATCTGGTCACGCCTGCTCGCCCGCGATTTCCCCGGGGCCTGAGCCCCGCCCCGCCGCGGGGCTCGGCGCGGCCTCCGGTCCGGACCCCGCCGCCCCACCGATTTTCCTTCCGTGCTTGCCATGCCCCCCCGGTTCGTGACTATCATGGGCGATCGCCACCCTGGAGGATCGATCCGTGCCCCGTATCTACACCCGCACCGGCGACGGTGGGCAGACCGGCCTGTTCGACGGCTCACGCACCACCAAGGCCGACCCCCGCGTGGACCTCTACGGCGAGGTCGACGAGCTGAACAGCGCCATCGGCCTGGGCATCGCCGGCTTGCCGGAGGCGGCCGCGGAGCTGGCGGCCGACCTCACCGCCATCCAGCGCGACC
>JAASSM010000497.1 GCA_021767885.1 bacterium
CGGCAACGAGCCGGTGCTCACGCTGGTGGACTACGCCTACGAGGACCGGGCGGGGATTCCGATCGCGGCCGGGTCCACGCAGTCCGCCGGCGTGGTGAGGGGTGCCACACCCTGGCGCAGCGAGCGGGCCGGTGCCAGGGCGCGCTGCAGCATTGTGGTGCCCGCGGCGGGGGGCATGCCGGCGTTGGTGATGGCGGACGCGGCCGCGGGGGCCGCGTCCGGCAGTGCCTCGATCTCGGTCGCCAGCGCCTGCAGCAGCGGCGCCAGGTCGAGGCGGGCCAGCAGGCCCTGGAGGTTCGCCTGTTCGGTTGGCGAGAGGCCGGCCAGTTCCGCGTCCAGGTCGACGGCCTGCAGGGACTCGAAGGTCAGGGCGAGGGCCGCGAGCTCGGGGGAGAGCTGGTCCAGTGCGGTCGCGTCGAGGGTGGCGGCGGCCGTCCCGTAGCGCCCGGCCAGGGCGGCGGCAACGGCATCCAGCGCCGCCTCCAGCTCCCGGGCGGGGTCGCCGGTCGCGGCGGGCAGAGGCTCGACCTGGAAGGTCATGGTCGGGCAGTCCGCATCGCCGTCGGTGACCGTCAGGCTGAGGGTCCCGCCGGCCGGGCCGGCGGGGTGCAGGGGCACCATCACCTCGGCGTCGCCGGTCTCGCCCAGGTACAGGGCGGTGGGGTACGGGGTGCCGCCGGCGGCGCTGACCCGCACCCAGGCGGTGTCGGAGCTGGCGCCCGCCAGTCCGGAGAGGGCGACCCGGGAGAGCGGCGGCGCCGCGGTCACTGCGGTGGCGATGGACTCGCACTGGAGCGGGCTGGCAACCGCCCCGCTGTCGCCGCTCCCCGCCGGCGCGTCGCTGGACCCGGAACCGCCGCAGGCCGCCAGCACAAGGCCGGCCGCCAGGGCCGCCAGGGCGCGCAACAGCCACGCCCGGCGCGGCGGGCTCTGGTGGCGGCGGCCTGAGGCGCTGGCCGGTGCCGATGAAACCTCCATGGTGCATCCCCCCTCGGGCGGGGCGGGCGCCTTGGCCCCGCTGCGAGCCCGGCGCTGGCTGCCGGCGTCGCCCCGCCACGTTCGTTGTTCTGAACGGTTCAATCGTGGCCAAAGCTATCCCCAGCCGGCGGGAATCTCTTGTAAAAATTGGACAGGCTGTGACGGGGTCGCTTGAAAGGGGCCCTTCAAGGACGGGCGGCGTCGCCCAGGAAGGTGCGCAGGAAGGGCTCTTCGTCCTGCAGGAAAGTCATCGGGTTGGTGCCCACGTAGCGCTGGAAGTCGCGGATGAAATGGGACTGGTCGTAGTAGCCGCAGTCCAGGGCCAGCGTGTTCAGGGCCAGCGCGTCCCCCTGGGTAAGGCTGTCCACCACGGCGTTGATCTGCACGACCTTGGCGAAGTGCTTGGGCCCGACGCCGATGGCCTTCAGGAAGTGGCGGTGGAGCTGGCGGGATGCCAGGTTGAAGCGCCTGCCCAGCTCCTCCACCCGGACCACCCCACGGGCCTGCTCGATATGCTCCACGCAGCCGTCCACGATGGGCGTCTCCAGTGCCTGGGGAATGAGGCCGCAGAGGAAGCGGTCCAGCTGCTCGATCATCTCCGGCACGCCGGCGCAGGCCTGCAGGCGGCGCTGAATGCGATCGGCGTCCGACGGTCCCAGGTCCCGGAAGTCGGTGATGTCGTCGGTGAAGGGTTCGGCGTCCCGGTGGAAAAGGCGGTGGAAGCCGGTGGGGGTGAACTCGGTGCCGATCAGGCCGAAGCGCCCCCCGCTCTCCAGCACGGGGGCTTCGCGCCGCAGCTGTCCGCCGATGAACAGGGCGGGTCGCCCGATATGGCAGCGGTCGCTGAAATGGACCGTCAGGGGGCTGCCCTCCACGTAGCTCAGGAACATGCCCCCCGAGGGCGGGATGGTCAGGCGATGGGGCGAGGGTCCCACCGTGTAGCCGTGCAGGAAACGGCGCACGAAGGGGCGGAGATCGGCGGAAGGCGGGTACTGCCGGTAGCTGGCCAGGCCGGCTTCACCGCCCGCGGGCATCGTGTGGGGGCTGCATCGTCCACATTCGCCTCAGTATAGGACAGGGCCCCCAGGGGGCCCGTCCCGTGATGAACCCGGCGGCTACCACCAGCGGGTCCAGAAGCTCCAGAAGCTCCACCGGCCACCGCCGCCGCCCCGCCCTCTGTTGCCGGAGTCGCGGCTGCGCGGCACCACCTCCACCCGGATGGTCTGCTGGCCGATGTTGGTCATGGCGTCGTAGGCCCAGACCACGAGGGTGTGGGTTCCGGTGGCCTCGCGCCGGGTGTTCCAGCGGCACTCGATGCTGTCGTCGGAACTGGTGCAGAGCTCCCGGCCGTCCTCCACCACCCGCATGTGCACCACGCCGGTGTCGTCGGTGGCCCGGGCCCGGATGGTGACCCGCCCGGAGACCTCGTCGCCGTCCGCCGGTGCCAGGATCTCCACCTCCGGCGGCGTGCGGTCTACGGCCTCGCAGGGCGCCTCGGCCCAGGCCTCGTTGGAGTAGCCGGAGGCCCCGGCCAGGTTCACGGCCTGCACGCGGTACTCGTAGGTCTCGCAGGCCACCAGGTCGGTGTCGATGTAGGCGGTGGTGCCGGCGCCGAGCCGGGTCAGCTCGCGGAACGCGGCGTCGTCGGGGCCGCGGCGCTCCACCACGAAGGCCTGCTCGTCATCGCTGTTGTCGGTCCAGGCCAGCAGGATGGCCGCCGTCGGGTACTGGCTGGTGGGCGGCCGCGGCGTGGCGTTCAGGTCGCTGGGCGCCGCGGGCACGGCCACCTCGCCGGCCGGCGTCAGCAGCAGCGCTCCGCCGTCGAAGCCGTTGGTGCCCCAGCCCACCACCTGGCCGGCGTCGTTGATGTCGTAGGCCCGCAGCACGCC
>JAASSM010000498.1 GCA_021767885.1 bacterium
CCGGCGGTGGCGCCGAGAGCACGATCACAGGACGCTATTTCGTCGACGGCGTGAGGAGCATCCCGACAACCGCCTCTTCGTCCAGCGCAGCCACCCCAAGCGGGAGAACACCCAGAGCGTGCTGACCGTCCAGGGGCTCGACGTCCTCGGCGTCTTCGAGCAGTACTACGAGCGCAGCGAGCAGGTCCCGGTGCGGCTGATCGAGCTGAGCAGCCACGAGATGGCGATGGTCTTCGCGCTGCCCGGGGCCGACGAAGCCTGGATCCGGGGACTCGACGTCGCGGCGGTCCGGGAGCAGCAGGAGGGGGCGGGCGAGCCGATCGACGGGCGCAGCTTCCGCTTCCACTGCGGCTGCGACGGGGACCGGATGGCCCGGGCGCTGGTGGGCATGTTCCGCCGCGATCCCGATGAGGTCTTCCAGGGCGACGACGGGCTCGAGGTCCGCTGCCCCCGTTGCGGGGCCGCCTGGTGGATCGACCGGGAGCTCTTCGACCGGGTGGCGGGCGAGAACTGAGGGCCCGCCGGGGAGCCCCTTGCGAAACGCCCTGGGATCTGTACACTTACCCGTCTGTGCCACGCCCGCCCCCGCGGCGGTCGTGGCCGCTCGACGTCTCCGGAGCCTGCACCTGTGCCGCAGATTCGCCCGGAGACGGCCCGGATCCGCTCGATCTGGCCGGCCGGCCAGTCCGGATCGGGTTCCCACCACAATCGAACCGAGGGGATACAGCACATGTCCCGCTACACCGGCCCGCGCCTGAAGAAGATGCGCGCGCTCGGCCAGGATCTTCCCGGCCTGTCGCGCAAGAGCACCGCGAAGCGTCCCTTCCCTCCGGGACAGCACGGCAACCGCCGCCGCGGCAAGGACTCCGAGTACAAGAAGCAGCTGATGGAGAAGCAGAAGCTGCGCTTCAACTACGGCATCCACGAGCGCCACATGCGCAAGCTGATGGCCGAGGCCCGCCGCTCCGGCGACTCGGGCACCAAGCTCCTCGAGCTGCTCGAGAGCCGTCTGGACAACGTGGTCTTCCGGGCCGGCTTCGCGCCGACCATCCCGGCCGCCCGCCAGCTCGTGAACCACGGCCACGTCACCGTCGATGGCCGCAAGATGGACCGCGCGGGGTACCGCGTGAAGGTCGGCGAGCGGATCAGCGTGAGCCCCAGGGCCCGCAACTTCGCCTCGGTCGAGGAGAGCTGGAAGCATCCGGCCCACGAGCGTCCGGGCTGGATCGTGACCGACAGCAACAAGATGGAGATCAGCCTCAGCAGCGAGCCCAGCAAGGACACGATGCTGTTCCCGATCGACGTCAACCTCGTGCTCGAGTACTACGCCAAGCGGATGTAGTCGCCGGATGCCGGCCCGAGGGTCGGTGCTGCCACGAGTGCGCAACGTTCGAACGCCCCGGACCCCGGTCCGGGGCGTTCGCGTCGATGCGCTGGCGGCGCCGCGGCGAGCCTGCTAGCCTCTGCGGTCGCTCCCCGATCCCCGCCTTCCCCCGTCCCGGTCGGCCCGCCGCCGCCCCGCACCATGCTGAAGAGCCGCGTCGACATCGTCCAGGGCAACCTCGTCCGTGCGCTCGAGGAGATGCCCGCGCCGGTGCACCGCCTACCGCGCATCGCTCCCCTGCGGGACGGCAGCTCGCTCACCGCCGGCCAGGCGGTCGAGATCTTCCAGGACCAGGTCCGCAGCCGCCTGCTCGACGTCATGTCGCGAAGGCTGAAGCAGGACGACCAGAGCTTCTACACGATCGCCAGCGCCGGACACGAACAGAACGCCGTCCTGGGCACCCAGCTCCGGCTCACCGACCCCTGCTTCCTCCACTACCGCAGCGGGGGCTTCATGATGGCCCGGTCGCGGCAGGATCCCACCGTGGACCCGCTGCTCGACACGCTGCTCAGCTTCGTGGCCAGCGCCGAGGATCCGATCAGCGGTGGGCGCCACAAGGTCTGGGGCAGCCGGCGGATGTGGGTCCCCCCGCAGACCAGCACCATCGCGTCGCACCTGCCCAAGGCCATGGGAACCGCCTTCGGCATCGGCCGCCGACGGAGGATCGGCCTCGAACCCGTCCTGCCCGAGGACGCCGTGGTGATGTGCAGCTTCGGGGACGCCTCGGCCAACCACGCCACCGCGCTCAGCGGCATCAACGCCGCGCGCTACGCCTTCCGCCGCGGCAACCCCTGCCCGATCCTCTTCGTGTGCGAGGACAACCGGGTGGGCATCTCCGTGGAGAAGCCCCGTCGCTGGATCGCCGACAGCTTCTCGGGACTGAGTCAGCTGGAGTACTTCGCGGTGAGCACGGGCGAACTCGTCGAGGTGTGGGACACCGTCGAGAAGGCGCTGCGCGTGTGTCGCGAGCGCCGCAAGCCCGTCTTCCTCCGCCTGCCCACGGTGCGTCTCTGGGGCCACGCCGGCAGTGACGTCGAGACCACCTACCGGAGCGTCGAGGAGATCGAGCGCATCGAGGCCCAGGATCCGCTGCTGCACAACGCCCGCCTCCTGGTCGACGCGGGCGCGGCCAGCCCGCGCGAGCTGCTCGCGATCCTCGAGAGCACCCAGCGCCAGGTGGAGCAGGCGGCGGCCCACGCGGTCGAGCGCCCGAAGCTCACCACCGCGGCCCAGGTGGTGGCGCCGATGGCTCCGTACCGCGAGGAACGCGTGCGGCGGGCGGCCATCACGCCCGTCGATCCCGCCCGGCGTCAGGAGGTGTTCTCCGGACGCCTGCCCGAGGACGCCGAGGCCCCCACCAAACGGAGCATGGCCGCGCACATCAACGCCGCCCTGGCCGACGAGATGATCCGCCGGCCGGAGATCCTCCTCTTCGGTGAGGACGTCGCCCGCAAGGGCGGGGTCTACTACGTGACGACCGG
>JAASSM010000499.1 GCA_021767885.1 bacterium
CTCCTCCAGGTTCTGCATCCGCTTGCGCTCGGCCCGCGGCAGCTTGACGCGGACCTCGAACTCGTTGGTGCCGCGGAGCTGACGCAGGGCCAGGGCGCCAAAGAACGCATCGCGCACCTGGGCGCCCACGTCGGCTGCCGTCAGGCCGAGGTTGCGGCCCTCGGGGCGCAGGCGGAAGTCGAACTGCGTCTTGCCCTTGTTGTAATTGTCGCTCACGTCGCGGGTGGCGGCGTAACCCTCCATGCGCGCGAGGAACTGCCGGCTGGCCGTCTCGAGCACCGTGATGTCGTCGTGGCTGAGGTCCACGCTGATGTCCTGCTGCCAGCCGCCGGGTCCGCTCTCGGCCTCGAAGCTGATCTGGTCCACGCCCTCGAGGTCGCCGATCTCGTCGCGCCAGAGCTCGATCACCTCCTGGGCCGTCATGTCGTGCTCGGTGGGCGGGCGCATGACGATCTCCACGTCGATGAAGCTCTGGCCCCGGACGTTGGTCTTGATGCCCTCCGCCACGCGGTGCAGATCGTGCTCCTCGAACATGCGGTGGGTGGACTCGGTGACCTGGCGCGCCACCCGCGCCGCCTGGTCGATGGTGGTGCCCACGGGCAGGCGGACGCCGGCCTCGATCTCGTCGGCCGCCACCTCGGGCATCATGATCACGCCCATGTGCCCGCTGAGGCCGAAGCTGCCGATGACCGCCAGCAGGGTGAGGGCGGCGGTGAGGGTGACGTAGCGGTGGCGCAGGCAGAGATCGAGGAACCGGCGGTAGCGGTGCTGCACGAAGTGGTCGGCGCGCGCCGCGAAGGCCTCCTGCCAGCGCCGCAGGGCGCGACCGCCGAGTCGTCCCGGCCCCTGGCGGATGTGCGCCAGGTGCGCCGGCAGGATGAACAGGGCCTCCAGCAGGGAGACCGCCAGCACCACGATCACCACCGCCGGCAGCGGCCACCAGAACTTGCCGGTGGTGCCGGGGATGAACAGCAGGGGCACGAAGGCGATGATGGTGGTCAGGATGGAGAAGGTCACCGGCCGGGCCATCTCGCGCGCGCCGGCGATGGCCGCGGCCAGGGGCTTCATGCCGCGCTGCCGGTACTCGAAGACGTTCTCGCCCACCACGATGGCGTCGTCCACCACGATGCCCAGGACCACGAGGAAGGCGAAGAGCGAGATCATGTTGATGCTCACGCCCACCGGCGGCAGCGGCACCAGGCCGCCGATGAACGAGATGGCCATGCCCATCATCACCCAGAACGCCAGGCGGTACTCCAGGAACAGCGCGAGGATCGCCAGGACGATCAGCACCGCCAGCACGCCGTTCTCCATGAGCAGGGCCAGCCGCTCGCGATAGTCCTCGGCGGCGCTACCGGTGATGCGCGTCTGGACCCCGGGCGGCAGGCTGGTGGCGAAATCCTCGAGGACCCGGTCCACCGTGGCGGCGATCGCCAGCGGCGACTGGTCGCCCACTCGCGAGATGCCCAGCTCCACCGAGGGCTCGCGGTTGAACTGGCCGTGGAACCCGGCCTCCTCGAACCCATCGGTGATGGTGGCGATGTCGCCCAGGGTGACCGTCGCGCCCGACGCCGCGGTGAGGATGGCGATGTCGGCGAATTGCTCCGCCCACTGCTTGCGCTCCTTCAGGCGCAGCAGGATCTCCCCGGCGCTGGTCTCGACGGCGCCCGCGGGGATGTCCTCGCTGGACTGGCGGATGATGCGCGCGACGTCGCCCAGGGTGAGCCGATACTCGCGCAGCGTCTGCAGGGGGATCTCCACGTGCGTGACGTAGTCCGGGACGTTGCCCAGCTCCACCTGCGTGAGGCCCGGCTCGCTCAGCAGCCGGTCGCGCAGACGCTCGGCGACCTGCCGCAGCGTCCAGATGTCCACGTCTCCAGAGAGACCGATCTCCAGCACCTCGCGCTGCTGGGCCTGCAGGCGCACCTCCGGCTGCTCGATGTCGTCGGGGAAGGTGCGGATGCGGCCGACGGCCTGGTCGATGTCCTGGAAGGCCTGCATGCGGTCGGCGCCGGCCACGAGCTCGATCTGCACGCGGCCGGAGCCCTCGAAGGCCGTGGACGTGATCTCGCGGAGGCCCGGGATGCCGCGCACCGCCTCCTCCACCGGCAGCAGGATGCCTTGCTCCACCTCGGCCGGTGCGGCGCCGGGATAGACCACGCTCACCTCGACGATGTCCAGCTCGAAGCGCGGGAACACCTCCTTCTGGATGTTCAGCGCGGTCCAGACGCCGCCACCGAGCAGGATGAACATGAGCAGGTTCGCCGCGATGGGGTTGCGGGCCATCCAGGCGATGGGGCCGCGGGCAGCCAGGGCCTGGTCGGCCAGGCGTGCGGTGTCCGCGTCGGAGCCGGGGACGGCGGCATGGCCCACCGAGGGGTCGTGGTCGTGGCGGCCGCTCATGGCCGCGCTCCCGGGGCGGTCGCCGCGGGGGCGGCGTCGCCACCGGCCCCGGCGGCGGACTCCGCACCGGGCGCCGCGCCGGCCAGCCGCAGCGGTGCGCCATCGGCCACGGTGGCCAGGTTGGTGACCACCACGCGGTCGCCGTCGTCCAGGCCCGAGGCCACGTAGGCGTGCTCGTCGTCCTGGACCACGATCTGCACGTCACGGATCCGCAGCGAGTCCGCCTCCATCACCCACACGGTGTCGTCCTGCCGGACCAGGTCACGTGGCAGCCGGACCACGTCGGTCACCTCGCGGCCGGGGATGCGCACCTCCACGAACGCGCCGATGGTCAGAGGAGGCGTGGCGCCGCCGCCGGCCGCCGGCCCGGTGGCCGCCTCGCGGGCGAGGGGGTCGGGCACGGTGACCAGGACGCGCGCGAGGCGGGTCGCCTGGTCCAGCGCGCCCACCTGGCTGTAGAG
>JAASSM010000500.1 GCA_021767885.1 bacterium
CGACGTCGGGGACGCGGCCGCCGGCGACGCGCCCGGCCCGGCGACCGACCGCACCCCCGGCCCGCCCCCTGACCGCGGCTAGGACCCGGCCTGATCGGCCGCCGCGCTGCCCAGCGGCAGCGGGCGCGCGGGGTCGGTGACGGCGTCGATCTTGGCCGCCCAGCTGTTGCGCCGCGCGATGTCCTCGTCGCTGATGAGGTGGACGTCCAGCAGGCCGTCGCGGCGCACGCCGGTCTCCAGGTAATTCATCTCCGCGAGGGCCCGGCTCCAGCCGTCGAACCAGGCCAGCAGCTGGTCGCGCTGGCGGACGTTGCCGCGGAAGTGCACCAGCAGGTCGATGTCGCTGCCGGGGCCGGCGCTGGCGTTCTTGGTGGAACCGAACACCCACATCGCCTCCACGCCGACGGCGCCGGCGTCCAGGTCGGCGGCGATCTTCTCCGCCATGCGCAGCCGCCAGAACCAGTGGCGCTCCTGGGCGGGCGCCGCCTGCCCGGGCCGGGGCTGGGCCCGCTCGCCGGCCTCGGCGTCGGACTCCGCCAGCATGGCCACCGCCCGCTCCAGCTCCGCGTTGAGCAGCACCCGCAGGATGCGGCCCTCGTTGGCGCCGGGGATGTCGATCACCCGCACGCAGCCCGCCAGGTGGGCGTACTCCGGCACCAGCTCGCCGAGCAGGTTCTCGCCCCGCCGGAAGAACCCCTCCCGGAAGAGCGTGCCCTCGAGGTCCGGATAGATGGGCAGGTAGCGGATGCGCGACTCCACCAGGTCCTGGAAGAAGTGGGTGCCGAAGCTGAGGTCGGGCATGCTCCCGCTCTGCCCCCAGGCCACCTCCACCAGGAGCGAGGTGTTGCAGATGTCGGCGTAGGTGACGTTGACGCCCAGCTTGAGGTCCCCCCGGCTGCCCCAGCGGCCGGGGCCGAAGAGGGCGAACTGCCGCTTGGGCAGCACCTCGTTGAGGCGCCCCACGCAGCGGCCCACCTCGCGCAGGCTGGCCTCGTCCGGCAGCGCGGCATAGGCCTCCGGATCGACGAACACCACGTGCGTCAGGTCCGGCACCAGGCCGTTGGAGACGTGGCGATGCGAGTCGAGGATCAGGTCCGCCGCCGCGATCTCCTGGGGGATGGGCGCGGGGGCCACGTCGTGGGCCTCGGCCTGGGGACGACACTGCAGCAGGTAGAACTGCTCGCCGTCGTGGGCGAACTCCACGTCCACAGGCGTGTGCATGGCTTCCTCCAGGGTCGCCAGGATCTTGCGCATGCGGGCGAGGAACGGGGTCTCCTCCACCAGGCCGCCGAAGGTGGTGACCACGTCGTCGCTGTCCGGATCGAAGAGCAGCGGCACCGGCTTGCGCAGCATGCCGCCGCGGTGCACGGAGAAGACCTTGTCGAGCATGGGGTAATCGCCCTCCACCTCGCGCAGCAGGTCGACCACGCGGTGGGTCTCGAAGCGGTTGGTGCTCAGGTTGAGCACGTCGGCCCAGTGGGCGGAGTAGCGGATCTTCTCCTCGGTGACCACGTTCACCCGCAGCTGGGGCTGGCCGGGCACCAGCAGCGTGGGGTAGTCCTCCCCCACGCGGTCCACGGCGCGGGTGCCCAGGCCCGGCACCACGCGCACCAGGCCGTCCTCGCGGCGGATCCGCGGCGACCAGCGGAACTCGTTGCGGCTGAAGGCCACACCCGCGAACGACGGCAGCCAGTAATCCCCCAGCCGCTGGCCCACCACCGTCTGGATGAGGATGCCCATCTGCTCGTCGAACTCCAGCAGGCCGTGCTCGCGCCGGTAGCCGATGGGATCGGGCGCGAGCAGCGAGGCGTAGATCTCGGCGATGGCGTCCAGCAGGGCGGCGAGCCGTTCCTCGCGGCTCCCCTGGTTGGCCAGGAACAGGCTCTTGTACTTGCCGCTGAAGGCGGTGCCCAGGCGGTCCTCCAGCAGCGAACTGCTGCGCACCACCAGGGGGACCTCGCCGAGGTCGTCCAGGGCCAGGGACAGCTCCTTGACCAGGTCCGGGGGGAAGGTGGAGTTCTTGAAGAGCTGGATGATGTTGGGGTACTCGCGCCGGATGGTGGCCAGGTCCTTGAACTTCTGCTCCCAGACGTCCTCGAGGTCGTTGTAGCTGATGAAGTCCAGGACCGCGTCGCTGGCCACGTACCAGGTGTGCGGGATGGCCACCTCCACCAGGTCCGGGTCCTCGCTGCGCTGCAGGATCCAGTGGGCCAGCAGCAGGCCGGCCGCCTTGCCGCCCAGCTTGCCGTGGGAATCGGCCGGCATCACCACGCGCTGCAGGACGTCGCGGAAGTCGACGATCCGCACCACGTCGCGGGCCACCTGGTTGAAGTCCAGCTGCTCGGTGAGCAGGCGGTGGGTGAGCATCACGCGCAGGCTCTTGCAGGAGCTCTCCGACAGCGGCATGCCCGAGTCCAGCACGTGCTGCAGGCGGTGCATGGCGTCGGCGATGTCGCCCAGGGTGCTGCGCGGGCTGTTGATCACCCGGAAGAGGAAGCTGGCCCGGTCCTCCTGCATCCACTTCTGGATGCGGGCGAGGATCTCGCCGTCCGGCAGGTGGCGCGCCGCCAGGGCGAAGGGCCGGCCGGGCAGGGTCTGCTCCTCCATGTCCATGCGCAGCAGCGGCGCGTTCTCGCGGGCCTCGCCCAGCACCGGCTCCATGCGGTGCAGCACCTCCTGGGCCTCGGCCACGCCCAGGGCGCACAGGTGGTTGAGCATCTTGCGGCCCATGCGGCGGGCGAGCTGGGGATCGGTGTCGCGCAGCATCTGCACCACCACCTCCCAGCCCTTCTCCTGGGGGTCGGCCGGCTGCTCGCTCATGGCGTCCATGCGCCGCCAGAGATCGCGGACGCGGTGATAGAGC
>JAASSM010000501.1 GCA_021767885.1 bacterium
AGCCGCCTGGCCCGCTCGATGTCCCGGCCCAGGTCCGCGTTCCCGGCAGGCTGGGCGGGGGCACCGACCAGCGGATCGCCTGCCCGGTCGGCCAGTTCCACCGCGAGGTCGAAGCGGTCGCGCAGCGGCCCGGAGAGGCGCGCGAGGTAGCGCGCGCGATCGGCGTCGCTGCACGTGCAGGGCCGGACCTGGCTGCCCAGGTACCCGCAGCGGCAGGGGTTGGCCGCGGCCACCAGCTGGAAGCGGGCCGGGAACTCCCTGGCGCCCGTGGCACGCGCCACGCGCACCACGCCCTCGGTGAGCGGCTCGCGCAGGGCGTCGAGGATCCGCGGCGTGAACTCGGTGAACTCGTCCAGGAAGAGCAGTCCGCGGTGGGCCAGGGTCACCTCTCCCGGGCGCAGGCCGCTGCCGCCGCCGAGCAGGCCGGCGCTGGTGATCGTGTGGTGCGGCGCCCGCAGCGGGGGCCGCCGCACGAGCCCCGGCGAGCCCAGCAGCCCCGCCGCGCTGTGGATCCTCGTCACCTCGAGGCCGGCCTCCGCATCCAGATCCGGCAGCAGGCCGGTCAGCAGGCGCGCCAGGCGGGTCTTGCCCACGCCCGGCGGCCCCACCAGCAGCAGGTGGTGGCCTCCCGCCGCCGCCAGCACCGCCGCGCGCGCGGCGAGCGGCTGCCGGGCCAGCGTGGTGAGATCCACGCCCGGGGCGACCGCCGGACAGAGCGCGCGCGCCCTCGCCGGCACCCCGCTGGCGGCCGCCGCGCCTGCTGACGCGGCGTGGTCGCCGCCGGGCGGCCGCTTTCCGCGCAGGTACCAGTCCACCGCCTCGCGCAGGGTCCGGACCGGCACCACGTCCAGGTCCGGTACCAGGCGCGCCTCCCAGGCCTGGTCGGCGGGAACGGCCACGGCCCGCTCGCCCCGCGACGCCGCATCCAGGACGATGGCCAGCAGCCCCCGCACCGGCCGGACCTCGCCGAAGAGCGAGAGCTCGCCCAGCAGCAATCCGCGGTCGGCCGCCCCGCCGGTGGCACCGGCGCGGTGGCGCTGCGCCGCGATCACGGCCACGGCGATGGCCAGGTCGTGACCCGAGCCCTCCTTGCGCACGTCCGCCGGTGCCAGGTTCACCGTGACCCGGCCGGCGGGCAGCCGGTACCCGCTGTTGCGGACCGCCGCCAGCACACGCTCGCGGCTCTCCCGGACCGCCGTGTTCGGCAACCCCACCAGGTGGAAGGCCGGCAGCCCACGCGTGAGGTCCACCTCCACGCTCACCGGACACCCGACCACGCCCTGGAGCCCTCCGGTCCTCACGCTGGCCGGCATGGCATCACCTCCGGCCCGGACGACCGCAAGGTCCGCGCCCGCCGGGCGAGCCCCGCGCCCGCCCGGCGAGGGTGACGGATCCTTCGCTCCGCGTCGCGGCGGCGCCGCCGTCGCCATCGGCGTGGGCGTCAACGTGGGGCGTCGTTCTGGACGGGATGGTCACCGGCGAGCGGCCGCGGAAGCGCTCGCCCGGGGCCCGCGGACGCGGACCCGATCGGGTCGCTGAAACGACGAGGACCCCCCGGGGACGGGGGGTCCTGGATCTCACCTGGGCGGGCGGACCCGCCAGAAGCCGCGATCCTACAGGTCGTGCGGGCGGACCGTCTTGCGACCGTTGGCCAGGGCACGCTTCTCGGCGTCGGCGATGAGCTCGCGCACCTTGGCGTCCAGGGCGTCATAGAACTCGCCGCTGACGTTGCACTCGTTCACGACTTCCTTCGTCTTGCTCTTGCTGATGATCAGATCGGCCATGGCGGGGTCCTCCCTCGCGCTCGGGTCATGATTGGACGGCCGCAGCCGGCGGCCGTCTCGATGGGGCTCCATCGCCTCGATTCGGGCGCCAGCGACGCATGTGGCCGCCGCGGGCGTGCCGCAACACAATCGTCTCGACAGGAAACAGTGTCAAGCATTAGTTTGGACCATCCAGACGCCGCAAATCGCACCCAATGGGCCAATGGAGCCCGTATGCAAGGAGTTGCTTCATGAGCACCGATCGGGTCCTGTCTTACCTCGCCGAACACCGGGATCGCCACCTCGAGCAGCTGTGCGACTGGCTCCGCATCCCGTCCATCAGCTCGGAATCCGCCCACGAGCAGGACGTGGTCCGCGCCAGCGAGTTCACCGTCGCACAGCTCGAGGCGCTCGGCCTGCAGGTCGAGGTCATCGACCGCGGCGGCCATCCCCTGGTCTACGCCCAGAGCGAGCAGCGGCCCGACCGCAAGACCCTGCTGTTCTACGGCCACTACGACGTCCAGCCGGTGGATCCGCTGGAGCTGTGGAGCAGCCCGCCGTTCGAGCCCGTCATCGAGGACGGCAAGATCTACGCCCGTGGGGCGAGCGACGACAAGGGGCAGGTCTTCTGCCATCTCAAGGCCCTCGAGGCCTACGTCGAGCAGGGCCTCGACCTGCCGGTGAACGTGAAGTTCATCATCGAGGGCGAGGAGGAATGCGGCGGCCACTCGATCTACGAGTACACCGAGGAGAATCCGGACAAGCTGGCCTGCGACGCGGTGGTCATCAGCGATACCACCCTCTACAACGCCGAGACCCCGGCCATCTGCTACTCCCTGAAGGGCCTCTGCTACATGGAGATCCGGCTGACCGGGCCGGGCATGGACCTGCACTCGGGCACCTTCGGCGGCGTGGTCCAGAATCCCGGCAACGCCATCGCCAGCATCATCGCCCAGCTCAAGGACGACCAGGGCCGTTGCCTGGTCCCCGGCTTCTACGACGACGTCCTCGAGCTCGACCAGGAGGAGCGCGCCGCCTTCGCCAGGCTGAACTACACCGACGCGGTCCTGCGGGAGGAGACCGGCGCGCCGGGACCC
>JAASSM010000502.1 GCA_021767885.1 bacterium
CCTCCAGCACGGCGTTCAGGGACACCGGCTGGAACTCGCCGGGCTGCGAGCCGGAGCCCGCGTACACCAGCAGCTCGCGGATGCGCTGCTCCAGGCGGTCGGTCTCGGCCACCACGTCCTCGGCCATTTCGCGCATGTCCGTCGGGTCCTCCATCTCGGCGGTCAGCTCGGCGCCGGAGCGGATGGCGGCCAGGGGGTTGCGCACGCTGTGGGCCATGGCGGATGCCATCTCGCCCACCGCCGCCAGGGTCTCGGTTTCCACGAGGCGCTCCTGCTGGTCGCGGATCAGGCGGCTGGCCCGGAACACGATCCCGAACTGCACCGCGTACAGGAACAGCCCCGCCAGGAGGGTGCCGACCCAAACCATCCAGCGCGCCTGGCGCAGGGTGGCCAGCAGGGCCTCGGGGGTCTTGTAGATCTCGATGACGCCCAGCACGGCGCCGTCCTCGCCCCGCAGCGGGATGTAGTTCTCCACGAAGCGTTCCACGCCGGGCCCGAACGCCTGGTACTCGGACTTGTGCTCGTCGTCCAGGTCCTGCAGCTCGTAGACCAGCTGTCCCCGGAGCGCCTGGGCCAGGTCGTCGTTGTCCCGGAAGTGCTCCCCCTCGAGGCTGGCCTCGGTGGACCACACCACCGTGCCCCGGGGATCGTAGAGGTTGGCGCGCACCACGCTCTGCATGCTCGCGATGCGCGGGAAGACGTCCTGCAGCCGCCGCTGCAGCTCGGCCACCGAGCGGGCCCGGCCGCCCCCGGCGCCGCCGGCCGTGGCGACCACCAGTTCCAGGAAGGACTGCGAGACCGTGATGTCCCGCTGCAGCAGCCGGTCCGTGAGATAGCCGGAGCCGGCGTAGCCCACCACCGCCGCGATCAGCCCGATGGACAGCAGGCTCAGCAGCCCGAAGGAGCGAAGCAGGTCGAAGCGCTTGGCCAGGGTGGTCATCTGTCACCGCCGGCGGCCACGGTGGGCGGCCGCCCCAGGCGCGCCGCCCCCACAGCCGGACTGGTTCCCGCCCCCGTGGGGAAACGGCGCCGCCGGCGGACCTCGCCGGGGTGGGACGATTCTGGAATAAAACCTGCGGGCGCGCGAGCCGGCGGCGAACAACGATTGCAAACCCCGGGGCCAGCGGCGCGGCCGGCGCCGGGCTCAGAACCCCAGGCTCACCTCCACCATGACCCGGGCCGAGCGCCTGCCGGCGTCGTCGCCGAAGGCGTCGCCGGCCTCGAACACCGAGCCCATGACCTCGAACTCCAGGGCGTCCCACTCCTCCACCGCCAGGATCAGGTCCAGCCCCCGGCCGATGTCCGGGTCCAGGCCGTCCGGATCGGCATCCAGCTCGGCATCCCGCAGCCGGTCGGCGGCGTTCACCTGGCGGTACTGGTGAAACACCAGGTCCAGGGAGCTGTCCTCCAGGAAGGTCACGCCGATGCCGGCGGTGAACACCTGCAGGTTGGAGAGCTCCGGGTCCAGCAGCTCGCCGTAGTACTTGAAGCTGGACTCGCCCCGGAACGAGCTCTCGTTGTCGTGCACGCCGGTCTGGCGGAAGCTGCGCTCCACGTGGTCGTCCGGGTCGGAGTCGCCGGAGCCCCGGGCATAGCCCAGGTTCAGGGCGAGCCGCCCCGGCAGCCTGCTCTCGTAGGACAGGCCCACGTCCACCGCCCAGCCGCGCACGTCCCGGCGCTCCACGCTGTCCACCACCCGGCGGCCCGGGTCCAGGTCGTCGAAGTCCACCTGGTCCACGGTGCCGGCCACGCCCGCCCCGTCCAGCCAGTACGCCAGGTCGCCGGCCCGGCCCAGGTCCCATTCCCCCAGCAGCCGCAGGCCCAGCCAGCCCAGGTCGGCGTCCTCCTCGTCCTCGACGTCCTCGTCGATGACGTCGCCGGGCTGCTGGGTTTCCGATCGGTCGTGGCGGTACAGGCCGTACAGCGCGACGCGGTGATCGTCGGCGTAGGACACCAGCAGCCGGCCCAACACGCGCACCACGTCGTCGTCCTCCGGGTTGACGCGCTCGTCGTCCCGGGACACCGGGGCCAGCTCCTGGCCGGCGCCCAGCTCGAAGTGGGTGCGGGGGGTGAACAGGTAGAGCCGGGCCGAGTCCAGGTTGGCGTCCCACCACCACTGCCGGGTCTCGTAGAAGTTCTGCCGGCCCAGCTGCAGCGCCAGGCGGTTGTCCAGCCAGCCGCCGCTGTACAGCCAGGTCTCGCCCCGGCGCAGGTCCCACTCCCGCTCCACGGTGCCGTCGGGGTCGTCGGGCTCCTGCTCCCGGGACCACTGGCCCAGGCCCTCCAGCAGCACCGCCCAGTGGCGCCCGAAGCTGTAGAACAGCTCCAGTTCCAGCTCCGCGTCCAGGTTGCGCTCGTCGTCGGGGTCGTCCCCCAGGTCCAGGTCGCGGATGTACTCGAACTCCGCATCAAGCTCGCCGGTGACCACCAGGCGGCCGCCGGGCATGGGCAGGGACAGCGGGGAGTCCGGCCGGCGCTCGTCGGGGCGGCGCACCAGGGCGCGGAACGTGGCGGCCTCGCCCTCGGCCGCGGGCCCCACCGGCCGCTCCAGCAGCAGCGAGCCGGGCACCGGGCTGTCGCTGCGCTCCAGGGCGGGGGCGGCCAGCGCCACGCCGCCGTCCAGGGGCCGCTGGCCCACGAAGGCGTCGGGCCACTGCTGCGCCAGCGCGGCGCGCAGGGCCTCGGCCTCCTCCTGCCAGCGCATGCAGCCGCACTGCACCGCGTAGCCGTCGTCCCCCGGCACCACGGCGCAGGAGGCGTCCGGCGTCAGGGTCAGCAGGCTGCGCTGCTCGGCGCCGGCCCGGTCCCCGAAGAACCCCACCTGCACGGTCCAGCAGTGGCCCGGCGCGGGATCCC
>JAASSM010000503.1 GCA_021767885.1 bacterium
CACCAGGCCCGGCCAGCCCTTGAGGAAGGCCTGGTAGTGCCTGTGGTCCTGCAGCCGGCGGTCGGTCTCCGGATCCAGGCCGTGGAGCACCACCGACCGGGTGTGGTCGTCCAGCTCCCCCCACGGCGTGTCCATGGCGAACCCCAGCGCGCCGGCCAGGGCCTCGATCTGGGTGTAGAGCCAGCTGCTCTCCTTGCCCTTGAGGAACTCCACCGCGCCGCCGGCCAGGCTGAGCCGGGGATCGGGCACCAGCAGGTCCGCCGGGATGGTGCGCAGGGTGCCCAGGCCGTTGCAGTCGGGGCAGGAGCCCACCGGGCTGTTGAAGCTGAACAGGCGCGGGTCGGGCTCGGGGAACCCGCGCCCGCAACCGGGGCAGCTGGAGGTGCGGCTGTACCAGCGGGGCTCGTCGTCGGCCAGCACCAGGACCGACCCCTCCCCCAGCGCGGCGGCGGTGTCCAGGGCGGCTCGCAGGCGGTCCCGCACGCCCTCGCGCACGGAGAACCCGTCCACCACCACGGCGATGTCGTGGCGCTGACCGGCCTGCAGGTCGCCGGGCTGGTCCAGGTCCCGCATCTCGCCGTCGATGAGGGCGCGGACGTAGCCCTCGTCCGACAGCCGCTGCAGCAGCTGCTTGTGCTGACCGCGCCGTCCGCGGATCACCGGTGCCAGCAGGTAGAGCCGGGTGCCGGCCGGCAGGGCGAGGATCTCGCCCTCGATGTCGGCCAGGGGTCGACTGCTGGCCGGCAGCTCGCAATCCGGGCAATGGGGCACGCCGACGCGCGCGTACAGCAGGCGCAGGAAGTTGGTGATCTCCGTGGTGGTGCCCACCGTGGAGCGGGGGCTGGTCCCGAGCCCCTTCTGGTCGATGGCCAGGGACGGCGACAGCCCCTCGATGCGGTCCACGTCCGGCCGCGGCAGCTGGTCGAGGTACTGGTGGGCATAGCTGGAGAGGCTCTCGATGTAGCGCCGCTGTCCCTCGGCGTAGAGCGTGTCGAAGGCCAGGGACGACTTGCCCGAGCCGCTCGGGCCGGTCACCACCACGAGCTGACGCCGCGGCAGCCGGAGGTCCAGGTTCTTCAGGTTGTGGACCCGGACCCCCTTGATGACGATCTCGCCCCGCCGGCGTCCGGAAGCGACGGCCTGCTGCTGCGCCTCGCTCACCAGGTGCTGCCCTCCTCGGCGAGGGTCTCGAGCATGGCGTGGTAGGCCTCCTGCTCCGCGGGCGTCAGCGACGCCACCCCGGTCAGCACGTCGCATCGCGTGATCTGCACCGGCTCGAGCGGACGCTCGCGATCGCGGCCGGTGCCGGTCTCGGCGCCGACGATGCGGTCGGCCACGTCCATGCCCGTGACCACGTGCCCGAAGACGGTGTACTGCCCGTCGAGCTGGGCGGTGCGGTCCACGCAGACGAAGAACTGGCTGCCCGCCGAGTCCACGTCCCGCGAGCGCGCCATGCTCAGCGTCCCGCGCAGGTGCTTGGCCGTGCGGGAGAACTCCGCCTTGAGGTTCGCCCGGGCCTCCAGGTCGAGGCCCGCGTAGCCCCTGGCCTCGAGGATCTCGCCGGCCGAGCGCAGCTGATCCCGCTCCGCCTCGGTGAGCACGTCGCCCAGGGTGGGTCCCCCCAGACCGTCGTTGCGGGGATCGCGATCCTTGCTGTTGGGATCGCCACCCTGGATCACGAACCCGGGCACCACGCGGTGGAAGACCGTGCCGTCGTAGAACCCGGTCTCCGCCAGGTGCCGGAAGTTGCGGGCATGGTGCGGGGCGAGATCCGGGAAGAGCGCCACGAGCATGTCGCCCTCCTCGGTCTTCAGGCGCACGAAGGGCACCTCGGCGTCCGGGGGGGCGGCCAGCGCGACGGCCGCCAGGAGCACGACGAGCATGGCGGTCAGGGCCAGGGCACGGGCAGCGAATCGGGGCATGGTCTCCTCCTCGTGTCGCCGGAAGGCGGGTGATCTCTCGCAACCGCGGGATGGTAGTGAGCCCGGGGCCGGGTGGCAAGGGGGCGACTCTTGCAAACGGCTGTTCGGTCACCCATAATGGGGCTCGGAGTTCCGACGGACCACCCGGCACCCGCCGCCCTCCCCGCCCCAGGAGCTGGCCAATGAGCGACCTCATCTACCTCGACAACGCGTCGACCGCCTTTCCCAAGCCGCCCGAGGTGATCGACACCATGGCGGATTTCTACCGCAACTACGGCGTCAATCCGGGCCGGTCCGGGTACGACCTCGCCGTCGAGGCGGGCCTCATGCTCGACGGCGCGCGCGAACTGCTCGACCGCTTCTTCAACAACCCCGCCCGGGATCGCGATCGGGTCTGCTTCGGACTGAACGCGTCGGCGGGGCTGAACATGATCATCCAGGGCGTCTGCAAGCCCGGCGATCACGTGGTCTCCACGGTCCTGGAGCACAACTCGGTGCTGCGGCCCCTCTACGAGCTGGAGCAGGCGGGGGTGATCACCCATACCCTGGTGGGCTGCGACGGTTCCGGGTTCGTGGACCCCGACGACATCGCCGCCGCCATCCTCCCGCGGACCGTCCTGGTCATCGTCAACCACGGCTCCAACGTCCTGGGTACGGTGCAGGATGCCGCGGCCATCGGGCGGATCTGCCGCGAGAAGGGGGTCCTGTTCGCCCTGGACACCGCCCAGACCGCCGGGGTGATCCCCATCGACATGGCCGCCTGGAACGTGGACCTCCTCGCCTTCACCGGCCACAAGTCGCTCATGGGGCCCACCGGCACCGGCGGCATGGTGGTGGGCCCGGACGTGCCCCTCCGCGCCACGCGCTGGGGCGGGACGGGCGTGAAGTCCGCCGTGCGCACCCATCTGCAGGAGTTCCCG
>JAASSM010000504.1 GCA_021767885.1 bacterium
GTCGACCACGGGACCGCAGATCTCCAGGCTGGAGTTCGGGAGTTGCAACGACGCTCCCGTCGCGATGGTCAGATCGCCGCAGCGCGCGGCCTGGCCGCCCTCGATGTCCACCACCGTCCCGGCGGGAATCAGCACCCAGGATCCTGTGCCGGGGTAGTGTGGCTCGGGGTCGGCGGAGTAGTGCCAGGAATGGCCCCAGCCGTTGAACAGATACTGCCCCTCGACCCAGTGATGGCCCCACGCCGGATTGGATCCCGGCGGTCCGGACCAGCCGGTCCCGGTGAATTCCTGGGCCGGCGCGGCCGGGGCGGTCATCAGGACGGCGGCGGCGATCAGGGCGAGCGCCGCGGGCGCATGCGGACGGGTGGCGCGGATCCTCATGGCGTGACCTCCGGGGTCGGGTGGACGGGATGCACGCCATGAGGATGGGGATGGGGCCGTTACGCGGGCGTTATCCGCCGATGAACGCGGGCCGCGCGCTCGGGACGCCCGGTACGGAGCCGGTCGCCCCCGGCCGCCAGGACCATCGGTGCTTGCTAAAAGCAGATGAAAAAAGTATAGAATGCGGGGCCCATCGCCCGGAAAGGACCGCCATGACCCGCATCGTCTGCCTGGCCATCGGGTTGCTGCTGCTGGCCGCGCCACTGGCCGCCCAGGACCGCATCACCGTCTACTCCGCCCGCCACTACGGCGGCGACGCGAACCTCTTCGCCGCCTTCGAGCAGGCCACCGGCATCGGTGTGGACGTGCTCGAGGCCAAGGGGGGCGCCCTGCTCGAGCGCATCGAGCGCGAGGGCGAGAACTGCCCCGCCGACGTGCTCATCACCGTGGACGCCGCCCGGCTCGGCGCCGCCGACCTCGCCCGCGTGTTCCGGCCCGTGGACTCGCCGGTGCTCTCGGAGCGGATCCCCGCCAGCCTGCGCCACCCGGCCGGCCACTGGTTCGCCTTCGGCCTGCGCAGCCGGATCCTGGCCGTGGCGCCCGGACGCGTGGACACCGATCGGCTGACCGACTACCGCGACCTCGCCGATCCCCGCTGGCGCGGCCGCATCGTGGTGCGGTCGTCCTCCAACGTCTACAACCAGAGCCTGCTGGCGGCGATGATCGCCCGGTACGGCGCCCAGGAGGCGCAGGTGTGGGCCGCGGCGGTGCTGGCCAACATGGCCCGTCCGCCGCAGGGCAACGACCGCGCCCAGATCAAGGCCGTGGCCGCCGGCGAGGCCGACGTCGCGATCGTCAACCACTACTACTACGCCGCCATGCTCGCCTCCGACGACCCCGCCCAGCAGGAGGCGGCTCGCGCGGTGGCGCTGCACTTCCCCGGCCAGGGGCCTGGCGGTGGCGGCGCGCACGTCAACGTCAGCGGGGCCGGGACCCTCGTGCACGCTCCGAATCCCGATGGCGCGCGGGCCTTCCTCGAGTTCCTCGCCAGCGACCAGGGCCAGCGGCTCTTCGTGGCGCCGAGCTGGGAGTACCCGGCCGTGCCGGGGGTGGCGGTGGACTACCCCATGTTCCCCGACCGCTTCGTGCAGGACCTGGTCCCGGCGTCCGAGCTGGCGGCCAACAATGCCCGGGCCGTGATGATCTTCGACACCGTCGGCTGGCGCTGATGCTGCGGCGATGACGCGCGCGACCCCGTGGACCTTCGCCGCCTGCCTGGGCGCCGCCGTCGTGGCGGCGCCCATCCTGGTGGTGCTGCTGGCGCCGCTGGCCGGAGACCCGGAGGGCGTCTGGAGCCACCTGCGCGCCACGGTCCTGCCGCGGTACGTGGTCAACAGCCTTCTGCTGGCCGCCGGCACGAGCCTGCTGGCGGCGGCCATCGGCGTGGTCTGCGCCTGGCTGGTGGCGCGTTGCCGGTTTCCCGGCCGCGACCTGCTGAGCTGGGCGCTGCTGCTGCCCATGGCCATGCCGGCGTACGTGCTGGCCTTCTGCTGGACCGACCTCTTCGAGTACGCCGGGCCGGTGCAGCAGTGGCTACGCGAGAGCTTCGCCTGGGGCCGGGAGGACTACTGGTTCCCCCGCGTGCGATCGCTGCCCGGGGCCATCCTGGTCATGGCCAGCGTGCTCTACCCGTACGTCTACCTCTCCTGCCGGGCGGCCTTCCTGGAGCAGGGCAGCGCCGCCTTCGAGACCGCGCGCAGCCTGGGCTGGGGGGCCTGGCGGAGCTTCTGGCGGCTGGCCATCCCCATGGCCCGGCCCGCGCTGGTGGCCGGCACCAGCCTGGTGGCCATGGAGACCCTGGCCGACTTCGGCACCGTGGACTACTTCGGCGTCGACACCTTCACCACCGGCATCTACCGCGCCTGGACCGGCTTCGGGTCCTACGCGGCGGCGAGCCGGCTGGCGGCCTACCTGGCCATGGGGGTGTTCCTGGTGCTGACCGTCGAGCGGCTCAGCCGGGGCCGGCGCCGCTACCATCGCCACGGGTCGCGCCAGCAGCAGCCGTATCGCCTGGCGCTGCGCGGCTGGCGCGCCGGGGCGGCGAGCGTGGCCTGCGCCGCGCCCATCGTGATCGGCTTCCTGCTGCCGGCCTCGCTACTCGGGTACCACGTCTGGGGCCGCCGCGAGGCGCTGGATCCCGGTGCGCTCGCCGGCCCCGCCAGCTTCAGCCTGTTGCTGGCCGGCCTGAGCGCGGTGCTGGCCATCATGCTGGCGCTGATCATCGCCTACGGCCACCGCCTGGCGCCGTCGCGGGTGCTCGCGGGGGTCCACCGCATCAGCGCCCTGGGCTACGCCATCCCCGGCTCGGTGGCGGCCGTCGCGGTGATCGTGCCGTTGACGTGGCTCGACAACCGGGTGCTCGATCCGGTCCTGGGTACCGGCCTGCTGCTCACCGGTGGGA
>JAASSM010000505.1 GCA_021767885.1 bacterium
ATGAGGCCTCCTTGGACCAGGCAGGTTAACGCCCCGCGCGTCCGGTGTCCAGCGGCGTCGAGCGGCAGGCGCGGGCTTGGCTCGTGGCCCGGCGCCGGTTACCTTGAGCGGCAGAGACACCGTCTCCTCTCTTCTCCGTGAAAGGACCCCGGTCATGCAGTACGAGCACTTCGACTGCGACATCCGCGACGGCGCGGCCCGCCTGACCCTGCTGGGCCCGGGCAACCCGCACACGCCGGACCTGGCCGACGAGTTCGTCGACCTCATGCTCCGACTGCAGGACGACGCGGCGGTGCGCGTGATCCTGGTCACCGATGGCGAGCACGCCTTCGACCTGCAGCCGGACCTGCACCAGATCAGCCGCGACGTGGGCCAGGATGGCGGCTTCGAGAACGTGGCGGCCGGGCTCGAGGTGGGCCAGCGGCTGGTGACCATGATCCAGGAATGCACCAAGCCGGTGGTCTGCGCCACCCGCGGCGACATCCGCGCCACCGGTCTGGGCTTCTTCATGGCTGGCGACGTGCGCCTGGCCAGCAGCACCGCCAGCTTCACGGCTCCCGACCTGGCGGCCGGGCTGATGCCCGACTGGGGCCTGACCTTCACGTTGCCGCGGCTGCTGGGACCGGGGCGAGCGCTGGAATTCCTGTGGTCCGGGCGGACGCTCGCTGCCGGCGAGGCCTTCGCCGCGGGGCTGGTGGACCGGGTGGTCCCCGATGCCGCCTGGGAGTCGGAGATCGAGGACCTGCTGGCACGGCTGGCGCAGCTCCCCCAGCCCCTGGTCCGTCTGACCAAGCTGGCGTCCCAGCAGTCCGGCCAGTTCGACCTGACCAGCATGCTCAGCTTCGAGTTCGAGGCGCAGCAGCAGTGCTGGGACAGCCAGGAGACCGGCGAGTGTCTGCAGGCGTGGCAGGAGAACCGCCCGCCCGTGCTGCACGCGCCCACCAGTCCGGTGGAGGACGAGGAAGACCACTAGGAGGTTCGCCGTGGGCCAGACCATGATCGAGAAGATCCTCAGCGGGCACGCCGCCGCCACGGTGCGGCCGGGCGACATCGCCGACATCGCCATCGACGTGCGCGCCGCGCGCGACTTCGCCGGCGCCAACGTGGTGGGCAACCTCCAGGCCGCCGGCCTGACCGTGGCCGATCCCGCCCGCACGGTCTTCACCTTCGACTGCAACCCCGGCGGCAGCGACCAGGGCTACGCCGCCAATCAGCAGCGCTGCCGCACCTATGCGCGTGAGCACGGCATCCCGGTCCGGGACATCGATCAGGGCATCGGCACGCACCTCGCCATCGACGACGGTCTGGTGGGTCCTGGCTCCACCTTCGTGTCCACCGACTCGCACGCCAACATCATGGGCGCGGTGGGCGCCTTCGGGCAGGGCATGGGCGACCAGGACATCGCCGCGGCCTGGGCCCATGGGACGGTCTGGTTCAAGTGCCCCCCCACGAAGAAGATCGTGCTGGAGGGACGGCCGTCCCCCTCCGCCACGGCCAAGGACATCGCCCTGAAGATGGCTGCCGATCTCGGCGCCGCCGGCCTGCTCGGCTGCGCGGCCGAGGTCTGCGGCGACGTGGTGGACGCCCTGTCGGTCTCCGACCGCGTGACCATCGCCAGCATGGCCACCGAGATGGGGGGGATCATCCTGCTGT
The DNA here is from genome assembly GCA_021767885.1 of bacterium. Next base: position 1,654 of record JAASSM010000505.1, read on the forward strand.
TTCCGCCCAGCCAGGCCGTGCTCGACTTCTGCGAGGCCGCCAGCGGCCACGCCTGGCCGCCGGTGCTGGCCGACCCGGACGCGGACTACGTCGAGACCATCGCCATCGACATCGACGGCCTGGGCCCCATGCTGGCCCGGCCGGGACATCCCGACGACGGCGTGCCGGCCGGTGCGGTCGCCGGCACGCCCATCCATTCCGTGTTCATCGGCAGCTGCACCAACGGCCGGCTGGAGGACCTGCAGGCCGCCGCGGCGGTGCTCCGTGGCCGACGGGTCGCGCCCGGGGTGGTGCTGAAGGTGGTGCCGTCGACGCGGAAGATCTGGGAGCAGGCCCTCGCCGCGGGCCTCATCGCCGACCTCATGAGCGCCGGCGCGCTGGTGGGCAACGCCGGCTGCGCCGGCTGTGCGGCGGGGCAGATCGGCCAGAACGGTCCCGGCGAGGTCACCGTCTCCAGCGGCAACCGGAACTTCGCCGGCAAGCAGGGCAAGGGCGAGGTCTACCTCGCCTCGCCGGCCACCTGCGCGGCCAGCGCCGTGGCCGGCGTGATCGCCACCGCGGACGCCATGCCGTCGGCGCCAGCCACCTCCGTGCCGGAGGCGCGGCCCCTGGCCGAGCTGGCGCAGGTCGCGACTGGCGCCACGGCCGGCGACGGGGCCGCCGCCACCGGCGACCGGCCGACCACCATGACGGGGCGCGTGTGGATGGTGGACGTGGACTCCATCGACACCGACATGATCTTCCACAACCGGCACCTGGCCATCACCGACCTGGCGCAGATGGGGCCGCACGCCTTCGGCAACCTCCCCGGCTGGGAGGACTTCCCGCAGCGCGTCCGGCCCGGCGACATCGTGGTCACCGGCGCCAACTTCGGCTGCGGCTCGTCGCGCCAGCAGGCGGTGGACTGCTTCAAGGCCCTGGGCGTGCCGCTCCTCATCGCGCGCAGCTACGGCGCGATCTACGAGCGGAACGCCATCAACGCGGGGCTGCCGGTGATGACGGCCGACCGCAGGTCGGCCGGCCTCGAGGACGGCCAGGAGATCACGGTGGACCTCGCATCCGGGCGGATCTCCTGGGACGGCGGCCAGGCCCAGGGACAGCCGCTGAGCGACGTGCAGCTGGCGATCTACCAGCGCGGCGGACTGCTGGCGCTCTAGCCCAGCTCCCAGAACTCCCGCTGGATC